>JBDTNJ010000465.1:0-10927 GCA_039933825.1 Luteolibacter sp. | reverse complement strand
AGTCAGCCACTTTTCCACTTCCTCGCCACTGATGTCAGGCAGCATGTGGCCGTCGATCTCCACACAAGGCGAAAGCGATTGACCACTGCGCTGCTCCATTTCCCAGCGGAAGGCAGGGTTTTTGATGATGTCCTTCTCCTCGAAAGGCAGCTCGTATTTCCGCATGATCGCGCGGATCCCTTCGCTCCAGCCGCAGAAGGTTTTGAGATAGGCGGTGATTTTCGGAGTGCTTGTCATGGTTGGATGATAATTTGCAAAACGCGGACCGCAAGTGCGGATGCGCGTCACATTTCGGAAACCAAACTCACTTGAATCGACCCGCTTCCTGTAAACTCATCACACATTGATTTCCCCAGCGCAGGATCATATCACACCACGTCGCGGCGTGGCGGAACCACTCCATCCCAAACTCGCGCGTGTTCCGCATGGGCGATCCCGTCGCCACGCACAACAGCCCAACCAGAACTAACAAATTCGCCAGGTAAATGATCACCAGCGAGAGAAAGGTGCCGTTTTCCTTCAGATCCGGCTGATCGCGGGGAATCATCCACAAGGTCCAAATCATGTGGAATGTCCAGGTCACGCCCATCAACGCGTAAAACACACGGTCCCACTCGTTTGAAACTCCGGCGAAATACCGGACCACCGCATACAGCGCAGCGCTAATCACCGCCCAGAATGGGAAGAAATACGGCGACAGCGCGATCACCAGATTTGTCTTGTTCGTCGTAATGTAGCCCCCACTCGTGCTGACATGGAACTCCGTCACTTTCCCCCGATAGATCAGCACGAAAATCGCGTGCGTCAGCTCGTGCCCGAGCACATAGAGGTATAGGAAAAACGGCTGCAACAGACCCGACCAAAACCAACCGACCATCACTAGGGCCCCGGTCGCAAAATACCAGAATTCCGCAGTCTGCCAAAAACCCTGATAAACGGTGGCCTGAGAAAACCGCGAGAGAAACGTCCAGGTCGTCACCCAGCACAGCGGTAATATCACCAGCGCCAGAACCCACCGCAGCAACCGTTGCGGCCACTCGGGAAACTCGCATTCCTCCTCCATACCGGTCGCGGCGATGGCTGCCCGCACCGATTTCAGCGCGCGCTTCCCGCTTTTACGGTTGGCCTGTTCATGGGCCCGCCGGTTGGCAGAACTCAGCACTTCCGCGAACGAAACCCGCGTGCGCCGCTGGTTCTTCAAGGGGCGGCTGGTTTTGGTTTTGGAAGCACGCTTTACCATCTTGTTTTCGCGGACTGAAACTATTTTGGAAACCTTAATAAATCAAGTCGGATTCCCACAAGCCCGGGACGGCGGACTAAAAATTTCCCGCAAAGCCGCTCAGAACTTGAAGCAAATGGGCCAAATCCCACATCATAAAGTATTTCGGGGAAGAAGTCTCATGGTGTCTGTCGCGCACGTTTCCCGTCCGGCAACAAAAAAACCGGGAGGCCACGAGGGACCTCCCGGTTTGGGATAGATATTAAATTAGAATCAGGTGCCCTTTTTAGGTTTCGGAAAGGCCCAGGTTGGAACGATCGTGGTTACACCCCAAACCGTGTCAGGACCGACTTCAGTCATTGTCTTGCCATTGATTTTGACGTTGCCGGATTCTTTGACGATCGCCAACGAGGTGACGCTGTTGTCCAATTTCAGGACGACGGCCTTACCATCGAAGAAATCAGTATCAAACGTTCCGTCCATCGCCACTTTGAATGGTGTAGCAAGGATGGGGCGGCTGGGATTCCCTGCGGCACTCAAGCCCTTGGTGGTATCCATGAGGATGCCGAAACCATTTTCACCTTCTCCCAACGCTTGCGCATCGGTGGTCATGATACCGTCAGGCTTCTTAGTATACGCGGATTTCGCGTAGAACATCGTTTCCGATTGGGCGATGCCGGCACGGATGAGTTGGCGGAAACGGTCGTTGGAGGTGGACCCCGAGACCAAACCTGTATCAGTCGCATCTTTGACGGCAGTGGCAGTTGAGTCATCCGGGAAACTTCCGTATTCCGTTTCAAATTCAAAGAGCGCAAGCCCGATTTGGCGGGCGTTGTTGACTGCTTCGGTTTGGTCGGCCTTTTTGCGCTGACGGATCACCATGGGAGCGGTGAGGCCGGCGAGCGCAGCGATGATGACGATAACGACGAGCAGCTCCACCAAGGTGAAGCCACGACGCATTCTTGTGTTCGTTTTCATAGGTTTAATTATGTTATTTTTTGTATGTGTGGGGCAAGTGCCCCGGTTTTATATAGTCCTTTCGGCATGTGCCGAACAGACTGTTGTCAAACTACTTGTGGATGCACCGGACGCAAGGAGGAAGTTGCGCGATATTATTCAAGCTATATTAAGCAATTCAATCTGCTAGGAACCTTGCCTTTTCGCCGCCTCGCGCCGGAAGCCGTCGAGCAGCTTGTATTCCCCGTTGGTAATCGGGTAAGGGCCGGCGAACTCCACCGCTTGGCCGCTTGCTGAGCGGGTGCGGCAGGCAAACGCATGGCGGGCATGTAAATAATAGAGAATGAAATACCGCCGCTCCTGATTGCCCGTTTCGGCGAGGAAATCCGGAATGCCGTGCTTTTTGGTAAAAAATCCGATATCCGGGTATGCGTGGCATTGCGTCACCAGCCGTTGGTAGCCGAACGACGGAGGGCTTTTTCTGACCAGCATGATCTGGTCTTTTGCCGCTGCCGCCTGGCTCCCGGGAATCAACGGGGATTCGACTACGCCACAGGAAGCCAACAGCAGGCAAACTGCAGCCATTTGGATTGCTGGTTTCATCGTCGCCACCGGTTTGTTCACGGCAAAATCTTACCACCAATTCGACGACGATCACTCTCAATGATTGCATCGATCTGATGGACGTTCGGCCGGCAGCCCTCGGAATCGACAAAAAACGCGGTTTCCATCGGCACCAGGAACTCAACTGCGGAATTGACCCCCACCAGCGCTCCGTGGGCATCCACTACCGGGCCGCCACTGTCGCCGGGCTGCAGCGGCAGATCCATCTTGAATTTCCTTGTCCCGGTAAACGGCCCCTCCGGCGCAAGTGCGGTTCCCAGTTTTCCTTCCCCTGGTTTGAAACCGGTGGAAATGCCGCCGTGGATGATGGCGTTGCCTGCTGGCAGCCATTGGTCAGGAGGGGTCCAGCGATAATATAATGGCGTTTTCACCGGGATGTGGAGCAGTGCGAGATCGGATGGGCCGGAGCGCCAGACAATCCGTGCCCGCGCAGGAGCCAGGCGGCCGCCTTGACCATAAATCAAAAATACGTTTCGCCCGGCCATGCGTGACAGGACATGGTCTGCCGTTAGGAAATAGCCGTCGGGTGCGATCGGCGCGGCTGAACCGCCATCGGCGTCTTCCGGGGCTTGTGAGGTCACGAAATTACGGTTCACCCAGCGGTCCAGATTCTTGCGGTCCGTCACCACCACCGCGCTGACCCTCTCAGCCATGATCTTACGCGTCGCACCGCTGGTCGGAGCTGGGTCCGGCGGGGGGGGAACCGCGCAAGATTGGCCTAACAAAGCAATTAGCACAATTCCCGATAAACTCACAAATCTGTCCATTCGGACCTACGTAAGCACAGTCCTTCACTTTCGTCACACTTGATTTCAAATTTCGCACCACAATCGTTCGATCACCCGTCGGAATGGCGAGGGCATTGCCAGCGCCAGCACCTCATCCATCTTCTGCCAGACCTCATCCTCCGCAGGATTCAGGTGTTTTTTCGAGGCCGCGCCGTCGTGGACCCGCAGTGTCACCCGGTAGCGCGTGATCGTGTAGCGGTGCTCATCGAGAACGGGGAGCATGGAAATTTCCGCTGGCTCGCGTGTCGGCAGTTTCCACAATCCCTCGCGTCGTTTTCCGCCTTCGCGGTGCAGCAGGAGCCGACCTTCTTCGTCGCGCAGCCACAGGGCGTGTTCGTCCACTGCGGTGACCACCGTTTTCTGTTTTTTCAGCGGCAGGTTTTCCGGCTCACGAGTTTTGCAAAACTCCGCCACTGGGCACCTTAGACAATCCGGCAGCCCCGGCCTGCAAATTGTCTGCCCCAGCTCCATCAGCGCGGAATTATAAATCCGTGGCCGCTCTGGATCCGCCAGCGCCTCCGCCCATTCCCACATTTGCTTCTGCCCCGCCGTGTCATCCACCGCTGCGGAAAAGTCCATCACCCGCGAAAATACCCGTGCTACGTTTCCATCCACCACCGCTGCCGACAGATCAAACGCAAAGGCCCGCAAGGCTCCGGCGGTGTAGCGGCCCACCCCTGGCAGTTTCATCAAGGCTTCAAGGTCTACCGGGAATTTCCCCTTGTGCTCTGCGATCACCGCCCGTGCGGTTTCCCGTAACATCCTAACACGCCGATAGTAGCCCAGCCCCTCCCATGCCTTCAGCAAGCGCTCATCTTCCGCCGTGGATAACGATTCCACATCCGGAAACATTTCCAAAAACCGCAGATAGAATCCTCTGCCCAGCACCGTCGCGATCTGGGTCTGTTGGAGCATCACTTCGGAAATTAAAATCCGGTAGGGCTCCCGCGTCCGCCGCCATGGGTAATCCTTCCCGTTGCTGGAAAACCACGCCGCCAAGGCATCCCGGAAACCTTTCCGGTCTTTCAATGCGGCGCTCTTCATTGGTGGTTTCAGCATGGCGCCAGAGCGTCACCGATCACGCCGGGCATGCAAATGCGAAATCCATCGATCATGCCTAGGCGGCCCCCTACTACCATCCGCGCGAAAGATTTGCTCCGCCGGGAATTGCAGCGCAGACTCCGCCTTTCCCATTCCGCTCCATGAAAATCACCCGCACCCTCGCGACTTGTAAAACACCGGATGGTGCCCAGCTCACTCTCCATGAGCACGATGGCCAACATTTCCTCAAGGTCGCCGGTTTGCAGCTCATGAGCACCACGGCCTCCTCCTCCGAGGAACAAATGGCGGAGCTCTCCTGCCACCATCTCCCGCAAAAACCGCGAGTGCTGATCGGTGGGCTCGGGTTCGGGTTCACGCTGAAGCGGGTGCTCGCGCTGACCGGCCCGGACGCACGGGTGGATGTGGCGGAACTGCTGCCGGAGGTAGTCGCATGGAACCGCGAGTTCCTGCAAGAGGTGAATGGCAGGCTGCTGGACGACCCGCGCGTGGGCATCCATGTGCGGGATGTTTACGACCTCATCGACCGCTGCGGAGCGGATCGCTATCATGCGATTCTGCTGGATGTGGACAATGGCCCGGACCCATTTGTCCAAAACCGCAACGAGCGGCTCTACGCCACGCCTGGCATCGTCCGCATCAAAAACGCGCTGCACCCCGGCGGTCGCGTGATTTTCTGGTCGGCTCACCCGGACAAGTCGTTTGCAAAATCGCTGCAAGGGCTTTTCAAAAACGTCGAGTGCATCAGCGCCAAGGCCTATCCGAAAGCGAAACGTTTCAGCCACACCCTTTTCGTCGCGGATCGGGACTAATGCTAACACTCAAGGAGCGTGGGCATCTTGCCCACGAGTCTCCGCACCGTGTGAACGCGTGCGCAAAACAAGCACGTCCTTTTAGCATGAAAAGAAAAGAATCAAACCGCAGATGGACGCAGATGAACGCAGATCAAGACGGATATTCTTTGATTTTCATCTGCGTCTATCTGCGTCCATCTGCGGTTGAAAAATCTTAATCTTACATTGGTTCTCAAGATCCTCACGCTTCATGATCGCAACCCACCCCCTCTTGTGCCCTCTGCGAGCTTGTCCCTTCGCCGGATGCTGGATAATCTGACGGCATGTTATTCCCGGATTTTGAATACTCCACTCGCTTGGGACTGGCGGCCTTGCTGTTATTTTACGTGGTCGGCATCCTGCACGTGCTGCACGCGCTGATGCATGTGCGGACTTCGCAGGGCACGATCGCTTGGGTGATTTCCCTGGTGACGGTGCCGTTTGTGGCGATCCCTCTTTATTGGCTGCTAGGGCGAACGCGGTTTTCAAAAAAAATCGGCGGGCGACGCGAAAATGACAGCCGTCTGAACCTGCTAGCCGTGGCGATGCATGAGCGCCTGCGCCGGTAGGAGGTGGATATCCCGGATGATGATGGCTTCGAGCGGGCGGCCCAAATGCTAGGCGGGTTGCCGTTCACGCGTGGCAATGACCTGGAACTGCTGATCGATGGGGAGCAAACGTTTGATCGGATTTTCAAGGCGATCCGGGAGGCGAAGAGCTATCTGTGTGTGAATTTTTTCATCGTCAAGAATGATCAGTTAGGAACGCGATTTCAGCAGGCGTTGATCGAACGGGCGCGGGCGGGGGTGAAGGTGTATTTTCTGTTTGATGAAATCGGCTCGCACAAGTTGCCCCGCCGCTACTTGAAAGCGATGAAGGACGCGGGGATCGAGTGCCATTCGTTCGGGATCAACCGCTTCTGGTGGTCCCGGTTTCAACTGAATTTCAGAAATCACCGGAAGATCGTGGTGAGTGATGGGAAAACGGCCTTCATCGGCGGACTCAATGTGGGCGACGAATACATGGGGCGGGATCGGAAATTCGGCGAGTGGCGGGACACCCACTTGAAACTGCGGGGGCCGGCGGTGCAGGCGATCCAGTTGGTATTTTTGGAAGACTGGTTCTGGGCCTGCGATGAGGTGCCGGAGCTGCATTGGGAAACCGAGCCGGAAGCGGCGGACCAAGTGGCCGCAGTGATTCCGACAGGCCCGGCGGATCCTGCGGACTCGTGGCAGCTCATCGTGGCGGAGGCGGCGAATTCCTCGCGGAAAAAGCTGTGGATCGCCTCACCGTATTTCGTGCCGGACGAGGGGGTGCTAACGGCTTTGCAAACGGCGGCGATCCGCGGCGTGGACGTGCGGATCCTCATTCCAGAGCGCGCCGACCATCTGCTAGTATGGCTCTCCGCGTTTTCGTATTATGAGCAATCGATTCCCTTCGGCGTGAAAATTTTCTGCTATCAACGGGGGTTTTTACACCAAAAAGTCATGCTTATTGATGACCGCTTGGCCGCCGTCGGCACTGCAAATTTGGACAATCGTTCGTTCCGCCTGAATTTTGAAATCACCGGCTTCACGACGGACAAGGGATTCGCCGCCCAGGTGGAAAAAATGCTCATCACGGACTTCAAATATGCCCGAGAAGCCACGGTCGAAGACTTCACCGGAAAACCCTTCCTCTTCCGGGCCGCCAGCCGCTTCGCCCGCTTGCTCGCCCCGATTCAGTGAGGGTGGTGCCCTCTCCGGGTGGAAATAGCCGGCCGCGCACCAGAATGGGTAGGTTTTGGTGCGAGGCGCTGGGGAGCGTAAGCGCCCTCGCCGGAAATGAGCTGGAGTGGCCGCCGGACTCGGGTTTTCTGGATGGACCATCACCTGTCCTGTTTGCAGGTCGTTCTCGGCGAGGGGCCGAGAACCACACGCGTGGGCGCGTGTGCTCCGCTTTCACTTGCGGCCGCCCAACGCGCGGAATTCACAAATCCTGATGCGCGTGAGTATACAACACGGTTCTTGCTCGAATGACTTGTAACTAACCGAGTTTCTGAAGAGACAGACTCGGATCAAGATGCTCCGGCAACGGCCTGGAGCGAGACGCTCCAGCCACGCTGCGCTTGAGTTTGCGCCATGCGTCCGTGCTTCTGATTTTAAATTTCGGCGGAGCCGAAGTAGGGAACGAGGGCATCCGGAATTTTGATAGAGCCGTCGGGTTGCTGGTATTGCTCTAGCAGGGCGACGTAGAGGCGGGGCAGCGCGGTGCCGGAGCCGTTGAGGGTGTGCGGGAAGCGGTTCTTGCCTTCCGCATCCTTGAAGCGGAGGCGCATGCGGCGGGCCTGATAGTCGGTGAAGCAGGAGCAGCTTGAAACTTCGAGATATTTGCCGTGGCCGGGGGCCCAGACTTCGATGTCGTAGGTCTTGGCGGAGGAGAATCCGATATCGCCGGTGCAGAGCTCGATGGTGCGGTAATGCAGGCCAAGTTTTTGCAAGATGGACTCCGCGTGGGCAGTTAGTTTTTCCAGTTCATCGAAGCCGTGGTCCGGGTGGACGATCTGCACGAGCTCGACTTTATCGAACTGGTGCATGCGGATGATGCCTTTGTTGTCGCGCCCGGCGGATCCTGCCTCGCGGCGGAAGCAGGGCGTGTAGGCGACCATTTTCACCGGGAGATCGGCTTCGTTGAGCAGTGTGTCCCGATAGAGATTGGTGACGGGGACCTCGGCGGTGGGAGCGAGGAAGAGGCTGTTGATGCCGTTTTCATCGGCATCGGTACCATACATGTCATCCTCGAATTTCGGGAGCTGGCCGGTGCCTTCCATGCACTCGCGTTTGACGAGGTGCGGGACGTTGACCTCCTCGTAGCCGTTAGCAGATTGGGTATCCAACAGGAAATTGATGAGCGCTCGCTCAAGGCGCGCGCCTTTCCCCCGATAGACGACGAAGCCGGAACCTGCGGTGCGGATGCCATCGTCCCAACTCACCAGTCCGTGCTTGAGCGCGAGTTCGACGTGGTCTTTTGGATCGACCAACTCGGGCTTAGTGCCCCACTCGCGGATGACCGGGTTGGCCGTTTCATCCGAGCCGACCGGGCAAGCGTCGTGGGTGAGATTGGGAATGTTGAGCAGCAGGTCGTTTTGCCGGGCAGCGGCGATTTCGCACTCGGCATCCAGCGCGGTGATCTGGTCGTTGATGGCTCGGACTTCGGCCTCAATGGCGGAGGTGTCCTCACCCTTGCTCTTGAGCATGCCGATTTGTTTGGAAATGGTTTTCCGGGAATTCTGAAGCTGCTGCTTGGAGGTCTCGGCAGCGCGGCGGGATTCGTCGCAAGCGAGCACATCGTCAACTAACTTCCAGTGATCGCCGCCGCGGGCTTTGAGGCGATCTTGAACGGCGGCGGGGTTTTCGCGGATGACGCGGATATCGAGCATGGCGGCGAGACTCTCACGGGCGATGGGGTGAGGAATCAACGCCAATTTTCACGGAAAGAAGGATATGGAAGAGTTTACCGCCGAGGCGCAAAGGTCGCCGAGGGACGCGGAGGAAGAAACTTGAGTGAGGAAAACAGAAAGGCAGGAAAGGAGTGTGGTTTCAATCACTCGAACTCTCACCTTTCTTTGCGCTCCTTCGCGATCTTTGCGGCTTTGCGGTAGATCCGAAATTTTCACTCGATGGGAGTCAGCTCGACTTTACGGAAATGCACTTCCTTGTCCTCGGATTGGAGGCAGATCGCGCCTTTGGTGGTGCTGAGATCGGTGGCGTCGTTCATGAGCGTTCCGTTCACCCAAACGGTGGCTTTTGCCGCTTCACAGCGGATGCGCAGGGTGTTCCATTCACCGGGTGGTTTTTCAGCGCTTTTCGCTTTTTTCTCCCAGCGGCGGCCTTGAGGCTCCGTGCCGGGGACGGTGAGCTTTTCACCGATGGTCCAGAAATCTCCTGCATTGCCGGTGCCGAGCTGGACTTCGATCGATTTCGGCCAAGTGAACAATTCCTTGGGCTTCGAGGCGTGGATGAGGACCCCGCTGTTACCGGGTTTTCCGCCGGGTGCCCAGCGCCACTCGACGGTGAGCTCGTAGTTGGAAAATTCCTTCCCGGTGCGCATGAGTCCGGGCGGGCGGCCTTTGCAGATCAGGATTCCATCAGAAACGGACCAGATCGATTGCGCGTCCACCTTCGGATCGATCGACTCAAACGTCCATCCGTCGAGATCCTTACCGTTGAAAAGTGCTTGGGGTTCAGCTCCACGAAGAACCGATGATAGGGTGAGGGCGGTGAAAATTTTCCAAATCATTCATCAGACCTATCTGTTATCGGAGCGGATGGCAAGGAAAGGAATCGGTGATGCATGTGATTTTTTCATCGACGCCACGGGTAGGTTCGGTTTTTCGATGGTGCGATGCATGGACAAGCGAACTCACCGGAAGCAATGGAGGCACTCGGGCATTCGGCTGCCCGAATGGTGACAAATGGGTCGGTCGTCGCTCTTGTTGGTGGGCTGGGAGCTGGTAAGACCCACTGGACGAAGGGGTTTGTCGCCGGATTAGGGTCACCGGCGGAGGTGACGAGTCCGACATTCGGACTGGTTCACGAATACCCCGGTGCGAGGCTACAGGTGTTTCACTTGGATTTTTACCGATTGAATTCCGCAGACGAGCTGCTGGCTTTGGGCTGGGACGAATTGTTGGAAGCTGATGGCGTAATCATCGCCGAATGGGGCGATAAATTTCCCGAGCTTCTGCCTGACAATACGGTTTGGCTCTATTTCACCATTGAGGCTGATGGCAGCCGCAGCGTCCGAGGGGAAAGTTAGGCTCAGCCGCCTCCTGCCAAGCCGCCAACCATGCTGTCGGCGGTATTCACCAGATTGCCGGCGGAACGCATCAGTGCGCCAGGCAGCCCGCATGAGTTGAGGGATAGTAAGACTCCGAGTAGGATCGTGATTTGAAGAATTCGTCTCATCTTTAAAAATCATGACCATCGGCCATTCGGAGTCAAGCTAGCGGAAAAACATTCCACACTTCGATTCCGGCTCAGCGGACAGCGCTACTGTCGCCGGTTTCCCCCACCCGGGCATAGGATTCAGCGAAGCCCAGCCTTTTCAAAGAAGAGCGTAAATTCGAGCCGGTTGTAGGTCAGGTGCGTCCGTGCGAACAAGCGCAAGCCTGCCGCAGAGGCCGATTCCACGACGGCGTCATAGGATTCATTGATTTCGGCAAACGTTGCAACTCCCGGAGTTTTCAGCGTGAAAATTACCAATCCTCCCTTCTTAAGATGCTTTGATACGCGGGTGACATGGCGCATGGCATCCTGCGCTTCACCGTTCATATCCGAGAGAATCGCCCCAAAAATCGTGCCTGCTGCGGGTTCGAATGTCGCCACATCCGAGAGGAAAAAACGCAGCTCCCGGTGGTGATCCAAGCGCTTGTCGAGGGGGGCCCGGTCGATCGCCATGACCTTGTA
>JBDTNJ010000464.1:0-13416 GCA_039933825.1 Luteolibacter sp. | reverse complement strand
CTGCTTTTCCTCGATTACATTGGCATCGCAGCCCTGCATGAGGAGAAAATCACCCGCCTTATTTCCGGCATGGCCGACTACCTCGAAGCATGTGATTGCATTCTGGCCGGTGGCGAAACCGCCGAAATGCCGGGAATCGTCCCCGTCGATGTGATTGAGCTTTCCGGTTTCTGCATCGGTTGCGCGGAAAAGCCCGACCTCATCGATCCCACCACCGTCGCCGTCGGCGATGTGCTCATCGGCTACGCTTCTGACAGCATCCACGCAAACGGCTGGTCGCTCGTCCGCCGCGTGCTCAACGAATTTCCCGGCGAGGTCACCGACGAGGAGCTCCATGCATGGCTGAAACCGACCCGACTTTATCACGATGTCACCCGGGATCTGAAAAAATTCAGCGTGAAGCCGAAAGCGATGTCCCATATCACTGGTGGCGGACTTCCTGAAAACTTGGAGCGTCTCTTCCGCGGAATGGGTGCCGATCTGGAAATACCGCGCTGGGAGCTTCCCGGCATCGAGAAACTCCTCTCCCACGTCGAATCTGAAGACCGCTTCCACACTTTCAACATGGGAATCGGCTGGGTGGCGATCGTCGCCGAGGCCGATGTTGAAGCAGCACTTAAAGCAGGCGACGGCGGCACGGTTTTAGGACGAATGGTTCCCGAAGAAGGGGTCCGCGTTCGCGTTATCGGCGAATGATGCTAATCTCCACTCACGCATGAGCGACTTCCTCACCCACGAATGCGGGATCGCCGCAGTTCGGCTCCGCAAGCCACTGGCGTATTATTATGATCGTTACGGCACCTGCCTCTGGGGCCTGAACAAGCTTTTCCTGCTGATGGAAAAGCAGCGGAATCGCGGTCAGGACGGCACTGGAATCGGTTGTGTGAAGATCGACATGCCCATCGGCCAGCCTTACGTCCATCGGCGGCGCGGCGTGGAGCCGGATGCGCTTTCCGAGATTTTCCGCAAGGAGACAAAGAATTTCTACAAGATGTCCCGCAAGGGCATTTTGAATCACAAGGACCCGGCAAGTGTGAAAAAACACTTTGATTTCGGCGGTGAAATTCTCATTGGTCACCTTCGTTACGGTACTTCCGGCGAGTTCGACGCCGGTTGCTGCCATCCTTATCTGCGGCGCAGCAACTGGCCCACGCGCACGCTCATGGTCATGGGGAATTTCAACATGACCAACGCCGCCGAGCTCAATGATGTGCTCATTGATCGCGGCCAGCATCCGGTTTTCGGCACCGACACGCAGACCGTGTTAGAGGAGATTGGCTACCATCTCGACGAAGCCCACACCGATCTCTACCGCCACCTCCGCGATGCCGGCGTTCCCGGCGCGGAAATGCCTGCTAGAATTTCCGCCGCTCTCGATGTGCCAAAACTCGTCTCCCAATCTGCAGCCGAATGGGATGGCGGCTACGCGATCTGTGGCGCGATCGGCAATGGCGACATGTTCGTCATGCGGGATCCTCGTGGCATCCGGCCCTGTCACATGCTGATTACCGACGAGGTCATCGCCTTTGCCTCCGAGCGTGTGCCGTTGATGACGGTGTTTGAAGCGGAAGCCGACCAGGTGAAAGCAGTCGATCCCGGCTCGATGATCACCATCAAGTCGGATGGCACGATGAGTGACTCGGCATTCGCCCCACCGCAGAAATTCACGCCTTGCTCGTTTGAGAAAATCTACTTTTCGCGCGGCAACGATCCACAGATCTATCGGGAACGGAAGGCGATGGGGGCGGCGCTCGTCCCGCAGGTCGTTGATGCCATTGGTGGCGCGTTTGAAAAAACCATCTTCTCGTTCATTCCCAACACTGCGGAAACCGCCTACTATGGTCTGATGGACGGGCTTCGCTTGTTCCGCCGGCAGGAGGTCCGTTGTTCGATTTTGGAAGCATCCGCTGCCGGGACCCTTACTGCCGATCTCGTCGATGATCTCATCCTGCGAAATTGGCCGCAGGGTGAAAAAATCGCCCACAAGGACATCAAGATGCGGACCTTCATCTCCCAGGAGAAAGGCCGCGACCAAATGGTTTCGCACGTCTATGACATCACCTACGGCGTCGTGAAACCGGGTGGCTACCTCGTGGCGCTAGATGATTCGATCGTCCGCGGCACCACGCTAAAGCAGTCGATTCTGAAAATCCTCGCCCGGACCAAACCTTCAAAAATCGTCGTTTGCTCGACGGCACCGCAGATCCGCTACCCGGATTGTTATGGCATTGATATGTCGGAGCTTGGCAAGTTTATCGCCTTCACGGCTGCCGTCGCACTCCACCGGCGTGCGGGCAGGCAATCGTTGCTCGACCGGATTTACGATGACTGCCGTGCGGAGATGGATAGAGCACCCGGCGAAAGGCGGAATCGAGTGAAGGCGGTGTATGAAGCATTCACGGCTGAGGAGATATCAGCTGAAGTCAGTCGAATGGTGTATCCGGAGGGCATTGACTGGGCTGGAGAGGTCCAAGTGATCTTCCAAAACATCGATAACCTCCACGCTTCGATTAAGGGTGAATGCGGCGACTGGTATTTCACCGGCGACTACCCGACGCCCGGAGGCTATTCGATGGTCAATCTAGCATACCTGAGGTGGTATGAGGGCCTCGGCGGCAGGAGTTACGATCTTCCTTTGTGATCGCGCACTGAGTTAGCGCGAATGTTGGATCGCCTCGCACACGGCGGGGAAGATCTGCCGCTTGCGGCTGACGACGCCCGGTGCGTGAAACAGGGTTTCATCCATCCGCTCGAACGGCAGTTTTACAAGAGCGGCCTCCTGACCGATCGCGAGAATCATGCTGTGATGCAAGGCGACATCCGTCACGGCGAGCACCGCCAGATCGTAGTTCTGACGGGTATACAGGTCCTTCAATGCGGCTTCCAGTTCCTCACGCCGCGCGGCGAAGCCATGCAGGTCGCGCTCTTCGACTTGTGAGATGCTAACAGACAAGCCTTGTTCGGTGAATTCCTTGCGGTCCGCATTGAGAATTTCGTCGGGTGTTCCATTCGCAATCAATGAGCCGACCGCGAAAAATTCATCGGTGAATTTCTTAGGATCCACACCTGCCACACCGCTGAGCCAATTGAGCATTTCCCGATCCAACAATGTTGTGGTGGGTGACGTGAGGCACAGCGTGTCGGACACGATTCCCGCACAAAGGCACATTGCAACAGCTGGTTGGGGCATCAGCCCGCGATGGAAAAATTTCCGGCCCACGAGGGTGCAGGTCGATCCAACAGGTTCGTTGAGATAACGGATCGGCTCACGCGATACGAGGTCTCCGGCGAGGCGGTGATGATCGATGACTTCAGTGATTTCCGCTTCCTCCACACCATTGACGGCTTGGGCGTATTCATTGTGATCGACGAGGGCCAAACGGATACGCGGGGGATCGACAAGATCGGATTTCGCGATGACCCCAACCATTTTTCCGCCGGTATGTTCCACGACCGGGAACAAATCCTGGTCCAGCGTACCAAGCCTTTTACGCAATCGGGACACAGACTCGGATGCTGTCACGGTTAGAAAATTTTCCTCCATCACATGGCGCACCGTGCGGGAACAGCGGATCAGCGTGGAGGCGCTGGCCGTGTCCTGATGGCACCGCAATACCACCACGCCACTGCGGGCGGCATAAGCGAGGATCTCTCCTGAAATCGCATTATCGCCAGTGACTAACAATGCGCGGGCGCCGTGGTCGATGGCATAACGTTGCACGATCGGGCGGTCACCGCAGATCACGAGGAATTTCGAAACGTTGCCATCCTTGACGGCCTCCTTGAGTCGCTTGTCCACGGTGGCCTGCGATGAAGCGCCGACTAATAATATTAGATCCTCCTCGAACTCCGGTGACGGCAGCATCGCGCCGAGACTTTGCGCTTGCAGTGTGTCCGCCAGTTTTGCCAGTGATACATGGATCGTCCGCACGCTGAGGCCCTCGGTATCGGCGGGCAGCAGGAGCTTGAGCAAATCGAAATAGCGGAGGATTCCGCACAGGTTCCCATCCTCGTCCTCCACCGGGACACAGCGGATCTGGGCATTGAGCATGCGCCGATAGGCGGTGAGAAAGGTATCCGACAATGAAATCTTGATCACCTTGCGATGGCAGATCATTCCAGCATTGGTGCGCACGTCGGTGATCAGTAGCGGGGCTTCGAGGTCAGCCCGTTCCAGCACCCACTTGGTGCGTTGGGAAATTTCACCGCAACGGGCAGCAAGGGCATTGGGCTCCTCGCCGACGGCGCGTAATAAAGCAGCATACCCGATCGCCGAGCAAATCGCATCGGTATCCGGGTTCTTGTGACCGATGACGTAGAAAGGGGGCTTCATGGGTGAGTCAGGGAAAGGTGTGTTCTATCGCCAAAATCCGGAATGGGAATACAAAAAACTAACGAACTCATTCACATCCGGTCCGGCACGCTGATGCCCAAGAGATAAAGCCCCTGTTTAAGCGTGCGCGAGGTGAGATCGCACAGCGCGAGGCGGCTGGAACGGGTCGGCTCCTCGGCCTTGAGCACCGGACAGGCTTCGAAGTAAGAGTGGAACGCACGCGCCAGTTCCAGCACGTAGTTCGCCAAAAGATTCGGGCGGAAATCTTCGAGGATGGTCGGTAAAACCTCGCCAAATCGCGCCAGCAGCCGTGCCAGATGGATTTCCGCATCCTCGTTCAGTTGGATTTCGCAGGCGGTGGGATCGAACGGCGCGTCCAGTTTGCGGAAAATCGAACGAATCCGGACGTGCGAATATTGCAGATACGGAGCGGTGTCGCCATGCAGCGCGAGCATCCGGTCCCACGAAAATACATAATCGGTCAGCCGGTTTTGTGAGAGCTCTGCGAACTTCACCGCACCAATGCCGACGATCTCTGCAATCTGCGCGGCTTCCTCTCCAACAAGATCGGGATTCTTCTCTGCGATCGCAGCAGCGGCGCGTTCGACAGCTTCTTCGAGCACTTCGATCAAACCGACATTGTCACCTGAACGGGTTTTCATCAGCTTCCGGTCATCGCCAAGGATCGAGCCGAAGGTGATATGTTGGAAATCACCGGTTTTTCCCCAACGGGCGGCGGCCTCGAAAAGCTGACGGAAATGCAATTGCTGTGGCACACCGACGACATACCAGATGTGATCCGCCTTCCACTCGTCGATGCGGAACTGGATGGTTGCTAGATCGGTAGTGGCATACAGAAATCCGCCGTCCGCCTTGCGAATGAGTGCCGGATTGTCGTTCCAGCCGTCCTCGCGGTGGACTTTGAAAGGGTCCTCTTCCAGTTTCTTGGTGTCGTCCGAGAATACACAGACTGCGTCATTGCTTTCGCGGGCGATGCCTTTTTCAAGGAACTCTTCGACGAGGCCGGGGAGGCGATCGTTGTAATAACTCTCGCCCAGCCAGTGATCGAATTTCACATCGAGGCGGTCGTAGATTTTTTGCAGTCCGAGTTTGGAAAAATCGATGCACTGCTGCCAGATCGCGAGGTTTTCGGCATCGCCTGCCTGAAGTCTGACGAGCTCGGCTTTGCAAACCTCTAGCAGAGCATCGTCCGTTATGATATCCGCGTTCACTTCCCGGTAAATGCGGACGAGTTCGGGAATGGGATCGGCTTCGAGAGCCTCGCGGTTCAGCTTTGTTTTCCAACCGTAAAGAATCATCCCGAACTGCGTGCCCCAATCGCCGATGTGGTTGTCCGCGATGACATGGAAGCCGAGAAACCGCGCGATCCGGGCGAGCGAATCGCCGATGATCGTCGAGCGGATGTGGCCGACGTGCATCGGCTTCGCCACGTTCGGCGCGGAGAAATCGACGACGACAGTTTTGCCCTCTCCAGTTGCGGGCACCCCAAGGCGCTCGTCGCGGATCAGGGCTTTTACATATGCCGCGTAGGCAGCGGGGAGAATGCGGAAATTGATAAAACCCGGACCGGCGATGTCTGCGGTGGCGAGGCCTTCCAGCTCCAGCTTGTCGATGATTTCCTGGGCCAGCGCGCGGGGATTGGTTTTCCTTTGTTTGGCGAGGACCATCGCGGCGTTTGCCTGATAGTCACCGAAACGAAGATCGGCGGCCTGGGTGACTTCGGCCGTCATCGGCTCACCGAAAGTGGCGGTTAGGGCAGTGGCGAGGCGGGATTCAAGTTCCTGAAGAAGCGTCATAAAAACAAGCGGTCGTGTGGATTCTAAGCACCCACACGGAGCGGCTTGGGATCGAGGATTTCGAGGATTTCCTCACGTGTTTCCGCTAGGCCGAGCTGGCGGCGGACTTCCACGTTGGTGAACATTTTCGCAATCGCAGCCAAGGTCTGTAAATGCATGTGGTAGCCCTTCCTTGGGACGATGAAGAGAATGATGAAATGCACCGGCGCGTTATCCAGCGCCTGGAAATCGATGCCGGTTTTGGATTTCCCGAAGACGGCGATCACTTTTTCCAGATGATCCGAAAACGCATGGGGAATGGCGATTCCCAAGCCGATGCCGGTGCTCACTTGCTCCTCGCGCATCCGGAAGGCTTCCAGCATTTCTTCCCGCTGGGGCGGCGGAAGCTGGCCTGTCACCACCAAATGATCGACAAGCTCGATAATCGAGGGCCAATGCTCCACAGCCTTCATATCAAGGATGATCTGGTCTGCGCTGAGCAATTTCGCCAACTTCATAAAATGGAAATCAGAGTCCGCAAACCCTTGCGTGGGAGCGATTGGTTACTGCCACAACAGACAGTTGGCAAGCGGATTTCCGACTGCGGTGATGCTGGATAAAATTCGCTTCATGCTTTGAAGAGGTTGACGCATGCTCATCTGCGTTTACAGCTATCCGCCATGCAAGCCGACACCGATCCTACCCCCACGCAGGAAACTGCGGTAGAAACCGCCGAAGTGGATATCACTTCAGCCCCGCCGGTCGCTGAGCTCGACCCATGGGAAACGCTCGAGGCCGAGGCTGCGAAATGGAAGGAAATCTCCCTGCGCACCGCCGCCGAGATGGATAATTTGCGCAAACGCACCGCCCGCGAGCGCGAGGATGCGATCCGCTACGCCAACCAGCGCCTGCTCGAAGATCTGCTGCCGGTGATCGATAATTTTGAAATGGGCATGCAGGCCGCATCGCAGGATACCAAGTCCATGATCTACATCGGCATGGACATGGTCCGCCGCCAGCTCAACGAATTTCTCACCGCTCAGGGCGTCACGGAAATCCCGACAAACGGACAATTCGACCCGAATCTCCACGACGCCGTGGCCGAGGAGGAATGCACCGCCGGTGAAGAAGGTCGCATCCTACGCGTGCACCGCCGTGGTTTCAGACTCCGCGATCGCTTGTTGCGCCCGGCCAGCGTGGTCGTTTCCAAGCTTCCAACACCGGCTCAATAAAGAAGATGGCTGAGAAACGTGACTATTACGATATCCTAGGCGTCTCTCGCGATGCTGCAGCGGATGAGATCAAGAAATCCTACCGCAAGCTCGCTGTGAAGTTCCACCCGGATAAAAACCCGGGCGATCACACGGCTGAGGATAAATTCAAGGAACTTGGCGAGGCATACGAGGCGCTCAGTGATCCCGACAAGCGCGCAGCCTATGATCGCTACGGCCACGCCGCCTTTAACGGTGGCGGCGGACGTCCGAGTGGTGGTGGCTTCCACGATCCGATGGATCTTTTCTCTCAAGTCTTCGGCGGTGCCTTCGGAGGTGGATTTGAGGAATTTTTCGGCGGTGGCAGCTCGCGCAAGGGGTCCGGTAAACAGCGCGGTAGTGATTTGCGCTACGATCTGGAAATTTCCCTCGAGGAAGCCGCGCGCGGCGTCGAGAAGGAACTCGAAATCGAGCGTTACGTCCCCTGCGAAACTTGTGAAGCAAAAGGAAGCAAGGGTGTCGGCGGCGTGAAAGTTTGCTCCAGCTGCGGCGGCCGCGGTGTGGTGGCGCGGCAGGCGGGCATTTTTATCCAGCAATCGACCTGCCCGGAGTGCCGGGGCGCGGGTGAAACAATTTCCGACCCCTGCACGAGCTGCAAAGGTGATGGGCGTGTCCAGCGTGACAGCCGCATCAAGTTGCGGATCCCAGCGGGAGTCGATACCGGGACGCGGCTGCGCTCGTCTACGAATGGCGATGCCGGTGTCCGTGGCGGCGCCGCGGGTGATCTCTACGTTTTTCTTCACGTCCGCGACCACGATATTTTCGAGCGGGATGACTCGGACCTTTTCTGTGAAGTGCCACTTCCTTTCAGTGTGGCGGCGCTGGGCGGCGAGTTGAAAGTGCCATCGCTGGATGGCCAATCCTCGATCAAGATCCCCATCGGCACCCAAGGTGGCACCGTTTTCCGCCTCCGCGAAAAAGGCATGCCATCGTTATCCAACGGCCGCCGAGGCGACCTCAACGTTCGCGTGCAGGTGGAGGTGCCTACCAAGCTCAGCGGCGATCAGCAGGAGAAACTCCGCGCTTTTTCCGAATCCATCGGCGACCACAACTCCCCGATGCAGGAAGGATTTTTCCAGAAGGCGAAGCGGTTTTTTGATCTGTAGAAAAAGACCTAAGACGCAAGACTTGAAGACTTAAGATCCTATTTCATTCTCTTTTCTTGTATCTCGAGTCTTGCTGTCTTGAGTCTTTAATCCATGTCCCGCTTCTACCTTCCATCTGACTCTTGGCAGGAAAATCCTGCCCTATCCGGTGATGAGGCGCGCCATCTTGGACAGGTTCTCCGCATCCAAGTTGGAGAAACTATCACCGTGTTCGATGGAAACGGCCGCCGCGCTTTGGCCGAGGTGCTCGGCGTTTCCCGAGATAAGGTTCCGTTGAAAATCGGGGAAATCCTGCCGTCCCGGAGTCTGTTGCCCGCCATCACACTTGCGCAGGCGATTCCAAAGGGGAAAAATATGGATTTGATCGTCCAGAAATCCGTGGAGCTCGGCGTCGCGGCGATCCAACCGCTCGTCACCCGTTACACCGTGGTCCAGCCCGGTGAGGGGAAGTCTGAAAAATGGCGGCGCAACGCCCTCGAAGCCTGCAAGCAATGCGGCCAGGATACACTGCCGGATATCGCCGAGCCGCTGGCATTTGATCGCTGGATTTCCACGCAGTTCTCGGTTCCCGGGCTGAAACTCATCGCCTCGCTTGCCGCCGGGGCTCTGCCACTTCGTGAAACTCTCCGGCAGTATCCTGGCACGAGTCATGCGACTTTGCTGGTCGGCCCGGAAGGGGATTTTTCCGTGGAGGAATCTACCGCCGCGCTGGCTGCCGGTTTCCTGCCCGTGTCGCTCGGTTCGATTGTGCTGCGTGTCGAGACCGCAACAATTTTTTGTATTTCCGCGCTGCGCTACGAGTTTGGCGCGGTTTAGTTGTTGGTTTTTTGAAATTTACCTACGTAATCGCGTGAAAAAGTAAGGATTGCTTAAAAATACGGAATATTCATTATTCCGGGGTCATGGAAACCAAACCTCGTTATTTTTACCTGGCCATCGCAGTTCTGCTCGCCGGATTTCCTAGCAACCTGAGGGCATGGCAGCCTGGTATTTATCCAGTGGCTCCGGCGCGGATGCAGAGTTCGGATTTCAGCGTGGACAATCAGGATCGCAACGATGTCCTCGCATTCTGGCATGCAGTGTATCAGGCATCTGAGGGTTACGTCAGCCGGGTAGGCTGGACAGGAAATTACAGCGGAACCCCTGGTACCACCGCCGGGGCGTTTGTGGATGACGTGGAGCGCCGGCTTAATTTCTTCCGTGCGATGTGCGGGGTGCCGTCGGACGTGTATGTGAATACGACGGCAACCGTGGTGATCGGCTCGGCCGATCTTTTCAAGCCTGCGCCATCCACGCTTAAAACCGCCGCCGCTCAGCAATCGGCGCTGATGTTGATTAGGAATTATAATTCGAGCAATGGAACGGACCCCGCCATTACTCATAATCCACCGAGCAACCTCACCGGCTGGTCTCCGGGAGCATGGAATGGCAGTTCTCATGGAAACTTCGCTTTCGGACTGTACGGGCCTGGAGCCATTACGGAATATATGATTGAGTCATTCGCGAAAGGCTCCGCCGGGTCGTCATGGAATACCGACGTCGGGCACCGCCGCTGGTGCCTTTTCCCAAGTGCCACCGATTTCGCCACGGGTGATCAACCCGGCAGTGGGGCCACCCGTCCGCCGACGAACTGCCTTTATGTGGTTCCCAATCCCAGCGAGCTTCTGCCGCCCGAGACTGCCGTGTTTGTGAGTTATCCCGCAGCTGGGTTTTTCCCGGCTCCGATCAATTCGCCATACTGGTCACTGAGCCGGACGGGTGCGAATTTCTCCGCTGCTAAGGTGGAAATGAAGACGGCGGACGGCACTCCGGTCACGCTGAGTAACATTAAATGGAAAACCGGCTACGGTGACCCTGCCATCACCTGGCAGGTGAGCACTGCCGCTGCGGCACGTTTTGTTTCCATCGATACCACTTACCGAGTCAAGGTTTCCGGGATCTCCGGTGAAGGCATCCCCGCGTCTTACGAATACTCGGTCACACTCATCAATCCTGATCAACTCGGCTGCGATTTACAAATGACCGGTCCATCCACCCCGCCATCCAGTGAATCCACCGTTTATTCCTTCACTCCGCCACGAGGCGCGGAATCCATCGAAGTGGTGGCCTTCAAGCAAAACACGAGCGCTTGGAAAGAGAACGCCGAAACTACGACACCCACTAAAATCATCGATCGCACCAGCGGCAGCTACGGCCTGATGGCAACCATGACTTCATACTCAGGGTTTGGCAGCGTGAGTGTGCCAGGGCTCAAATCCTTCCACCTCACATTCCCAATCCCCTACGACCCGATTGTCCGTGGTGTGCCGGAGCAATCCTTCGAGATCGACCGCGAAATCATCGCGAATGCAAATGCGAAACTCAACTTTGTATTCCGCCGTGGTTACATGACAAAAACCAGCACCCTCGCGGTGGAAACTTCCTCTGACAGTGGGGCAACTTGGAAAATCCTCGGTGCTCCGATCATCGGTCTTTCTAACACAGTGTATGATAAGAAATCCACGGTCATGAGCATTGCGCTGCCCACGTCGTCCAGCCCGATCCGGATTCGTTTTCGCTATTTCACGACTGGCGGAGCGATCTACACCCACGAGGCCGCGCCGAAATCCCCCACGGGAATCTTCATCGATGAAATCGCCACCGCAGGTTGTGTCTGGCTGGAGCAGAAAAAACTTAACACTCTGTCCCCCACTGCAACTGAGTTTGTTTTCAACCCCGAGAGTGCAGGAGCGGCTTTGGTAAAGGACAATAAATGGAGCCTGCGCCTGCAAACGAAGCTGGGCGGCAAGCGTTTCACGGGACCGGCGAAGGCGCTCACCATCGGAGCACCGTAAGCGATAACCCGCCCAGTTAGACCTCTGTGCTGCCGATAAGCTCGCGGGAGTCCACTTGGTCCCCTGTTTCGACGATTTTCCACTGCCGATCCACGTTGAGTCCGACGGTGGCGAGGTGCTTTTGCGACCATTCCAGCGGCGAAATCATCGGGAGCAGACGCCGCCCGCGCTCCCGATCCCGGCGGGGATTACGCGTCAGAATCAATCCAGAAACTTCCCGGGATTGAGGATGCCTTTCGGGTCGAGCGCGTTTTTCAGACTGCGGTGGGTGGCGAAGGACACCTCGCCGAGGGCTTGGTGGATCCAGCGTTTTTTGGCCAAGCCTACACCGTGCTCGCCGGTGATCGCGCCGCCTTGCTTGAGAACCCAGGTAAAAAGCAGATCGAGAGCGGTATCGGCGCGGTCCCGGGTCTCGGGATCGTTGTAATCCTTCACCATCAGATTGGTATGGATGTTGCCATCCCCCGCGTGGCCGAAACAAGCGATGGGAATGCCGGTTTCCGCCTCTAACCGACGTGCGAAGCTGACGAGTTCGACTAGCTTCGAGCGCGGGACAACGATGTCCTCGTTGAGCTTGGTTAAACCGGTATCGCGAAGGGAATAGGAAAACTCGCGACGCAGTTTCCAAATCCTCTCGCAGGAGGCTTCGTCCGGTGCGCGTTCGATGAAGGTGGCCCCGAGGGAATCCAGAAGTTGATAGAGTTCTTCCAGCTCGGACGTGACGGCGGCGGGGCGGCCATCGATCTCAACGATGAGGTGGGCGTTTCCAGGTGGGAAAACTTCGGCTCCCAAACGTTTCCGCGCGGCTTCGAGTGTGAAGGCGTCGGTGATTTCAAGCGCGGACGGAAGGTGCCCGGCATTGAGGATCGCCTGCACGGCGGCGGCGGCGAGCGCGTAGTCCGGGAAAATGGCGGCGAGCATGCCACGGCTGGCCGGCTTCGGAATCAGGCGGAGCGTGGCCTCGGTGACGATACCTAACATCCCTTCCGAGCCAGTAAAGAGCCCGATCAGATCGAAGCCAGTTTTATTCTTATGCAGCCGCCCGCCAGTGCGCAGGATCTCCCCATCAGCCAACACCACTTCCAGCCCAAGCACATAGCTACGGGTGACGCCGTATTTCAAACAACGCGGGCCACCGGCATTGGTGGCGATGTTCCCACCTAACGAACATTCCTTGAGCGATGCGGGGTCCGGCGGATATTCCCAACCGACGGCATGCACCGCGTTCTGAAGTGTCCGGGTAATGACGCCGGGCTGTACGATGGCGACCCCGTCCTCCGGATAGATTCCGAGAATCCGGTTCATCCGCGCGGTGGATAGAACGATTCCTCCATGCACCGGCACGCAGCCGCCGACGTAGCCGACTCCCGCCCCGCGCGTGGTCACGGGGATTTTCCGTTCGTTTGCGAAAGCAAGCACTGCGGAAACATCCGCCGTGCTCTCCGCGAACACGACGACGTCGGGCGGATGACTGGCAGACCACTTGTCCGTGGAATGCTCGGCGATGCTTACGGCGGAAGTGGTGACTTTTTCCTCACCGATCAGGGAGATGAGCGAAGCGAGCCAGTCGTGTGATGGAGGATTCATGAGCGGCCTGAGGGTCGGGGCGCACCCATCATTCGTCAATTCACATCCTGCTGAAACTCACGCGTAGATTTTCTTATAATACTCGTCCGCCATGCGGTCGGCATCGAAGAAGGGCACCACATCGTTCATCGAGTTGAGCACGGTTTTGAACCACTCGTCCGGGCGATCATAATAAAGCGGGAGAATCCGCTGAGTGAGCGCCTTGTGGGTTTCCAGCATATCGTGGCGGTCGCGGTCTTCCGCGCTGAGCGATGGATCGGCGGGTGGCACAATGAAGGAGTTTTCACCATCCTTGGCGAATTCGCAGACCCAGCCATCGTAGGTGGAGAGGTTGACGGAGCCGTTCATCGCTGCAGTCATGCCGGAAGTGCCGGACGCCTCGCGGGTGACTACGGGGTTGTTCAACCAGACGTCGGAGCCGTTTTTCAGGAAACGGGAAAGTTCCAGCTCGTAGCCGACGAGCACCGTGGCATTCGGATAGTCCTTGGT
>JBDTNJ010000463.1:0-5506 GCA_039933825.1 Luteolibacter sp. | reverse complement strand
ACCACATGACCTGTAGCCAAACGATGCTCTATCCAACTTCGGTTTTCGGGTTTAAGATTCGCTCGATTCGGCAGATTAGCGGTGCCTTCAATATCTTCCTTTCGATCAAAATCCCCATCTCGGCGTTTTGAACACTTGCCACACCCGGGGACGCCCGCCATTTTCCCGCGCATGTCACGCAGTCACCGCATCACGATCCTCGCCGGAGACGGCATCGGCCCGGAAGTCATGGCCGAATCCCTCCGCCTTCTCGACGCCGTCGAAGCCAAGTTCGGCTTCACCGTTTCCCGCAGCGAGCACCTCGTCGGCGGTGCGGCCATCGATGCCACCGGCCACCCGCTTCCCCCTGAAACCGTCGCCGCCAGCGAGGCTGCGGACGCGATTCTCTTCGGTTCCGTCGGCGGACCCAAATGGGAAAACCTGCCACCGGACATCCAGCCCGAGCGTGGAGCACTGCTTCCGCTGCGCAAACATTTCGGCCTTTTTGCCAATCTGCGCCCCGGCGTTTGTCTCCCCGCCCTCACCCACGCCTCCCCGGTCAAACAGGAACTCATCGCCGACGGCTTCGACGTGCTCTGCGTCCGCGAACTCACCGGCGGCATCTATTTCGGCAGCCCGAAAGGCCGCGAGGAACGCAATGGCGAGCCCGTCGCCTTCGACACAATGGTTTACATGAAGAGCGAGATCCAGCGCATCGCCCGCGTCGCCTTCACCGCTGCCATGGGGCGCAAAAAACAACTGCTCTCGGTGGACAAGGCGAACGTGCTCGCCTCCTCCGTGCTCTGGCGCGAGACCGTTATCGAAATCGCCAAGGAATTTCCGGAAGTCCAGCTCTCCCACATGTATGTGGATAACGCCGCGATGCAGCTCATCAAGCGCCCCGGCTCGTTCGACGTGCTCGTCACGGAAAACCTTTTCGGCGACATTCTATCCGATGAAATGGCGATGATCTCCGGCTCTCTCGGCATGCTGCCCTCCGCCTCGTTAGGAAAACAGCGCGAGGACGGCCTCTATTTCGGACTCTACGAACCGTCCGGCGGCTCCGCTCCCGACATCGCCGGCCAAGGCATCGCCAATCCCATCGCCCAGATTCTATCACTCGCCATGTTGCTGCGATTCTCCCTCGGGGAAATCGAAGCCGCCGATGCGATCGAAGCCGCCGTTGCCAAAACCATCGCCGACGGCTACCGCACCGGTGACATCGCCACCAGCCAACCCGGTGAGACGAAAGTCGGCACCAAGGGCATGGGAGATGCGGTGTTAGCGAGGTTGTGAACCCGCTTTGGGGTAGAGCACTCACCCCACGGATTTCCCCTCACCCGAAGTTTTTTCTCGTCCTGCCGCCTTTTCCTCCGCCACCCTCCGGTCGCAATGCTCAAGGCCGGAATCGTAGGACTACCCAACGTCGGAAAATCGACACTCTTCAACGCTGTGACCCGCACCCGTAAGGCGGAGGCGGCGAATTATCCATTCTGCACGATCGACCCGAACGTCGGCATCGTCAGCGTGCCAGACCCGCGGCTCGCGGTGCTTTCGAAAATTTCCGGCTCGCACAAGCTGGTGCCGACGGCAATTGAATTCGTCGATATCGCCGGGCTAGTCAAAGGCGCATCCGAGGGCGCTGGGCTGGGCAACCAGTTCCTCGCGAACATCCGGGAAACCGACGCCATCGTCCAAGTGGTGCGCTGTTTTGAAAATGACGACATCATTCACGAGCTCGGCACCGTCGATCCCATCCGCGACATCGAAATTATCAACTCCGAGCTGATCCTCGCCGACATGTCATCGCTCGAAAAACGCCGCCATTCGCGCGAAAAAAAGGCCAAGGGCGGTGATAAGGAAGCGAAGAAAGAAGTTGAGCTCATCGACATCATCATGCCGCACCTCGATCAGGGGAAGCCCGCGCTGACCGTCGAACTCACTGACGACGACAAGGCCATCGTGAAGGAGTTTTTCCTGCTATCCTCGAAGAAGACCATCTACGCCTGCAATGTCGCCGAAGATGAGCTGGCCGGGGCGATTGCTGATCCCGATTCACATGCCCAAGTCGCCCGCGTCCGCAAATTCGCCGCAGAACACACTGGCTCCGAAGCGGTTGTGATTTCCGCACGCATCGAAGAAGAGCTCAGCGACATGCCGGTCGAGGAAGCCAATGAATTTCTCGCCGACATGGGCGTGACGGATTCCGGCGTCTCTGCGCTGATCCGCGGCGTCTATCACCTTCTCGGCCTCCGCACCTACCTAACGACCGGCGTGCAGGAAACCCGCGCCTGGACCATCATCGCCGGCGACAAAGCCCCCGCCGCCGCCGGAGTGATTCACACCGACTTCGAGCGCGGCTTCATCGCCGCGGAAATCGTCCACTACGATGACCTCGTCGCTGCCGGTTCCATGTCCGCCGCGAAGGTGGCAGGTAAAGTCCGCATCGAAGGCAAACAATACGTCATGAAAGACGGCGATGTGGTCGAGTTCCGCTTCAACGTGTGATTTCAGGCATTAAGAAGCGCGTGAGCAATTGTTACCAAATCCTCTCGCAAGCGCACACTCGCGTCTTTGCTGGTCCGGGGTCCATGATAGAATGATTCGGCAAGTGTCGGACCTAGGTGATTGGCATCGGTGAAGTGGGCTTCAAGAGTGCGGAGGGCGGTCGCGAGTCCGCTGTTATCTGAGTTCTTTTCCGCGCCAAAGGCTGCAACTGCAGCTTCCGGGCCATCCACGCAGGAACGGACCAAAGCAAGGATGTCATAGGCATCCTTTGCCTGCTTGATCGTAGTCCGTTGAGCAAAGGCGTTAAGTTTGAGAACGAGAAGCGGGCCGTAGTTGCAAAAAGGAATGGCAAAAGTCCGCCTGTCGCCATGGGGGTCGATTCCGCTTACCTGTCGCATGATAGGGTTCTGGAGCGCCCGGTTAATTCCGGGACAGATCGACGTCTTCAGATCGCTGACGTTGCGAGTTCCGGTCGTGGAGGGTGGATGCTCGGTTAGAAAATCGAGAAAGAGGATCCCGTGCTCGTTCTTGCAATACATCCGGCCCATCTCGTTTTCAGAAAAGCCAGCCAGAGAGAGCGCGAAGGCCGCAGGGGCAGCGAGTCCCGCGTCGGCACCGAGTGTAATCCCAAAGTCCACATCCAGAGTTGGAGTGGGCCGATAGAGTGGATCGACCTTGTTGCGGGTGTGCACGTAGATGGCGAGCCCGCCGATGACCACCAGATCGGAATGAAAATTCTCTAGCGAGGACCATGCAGCCACAAGGGCCGCCTCAGCGGAGATCACTCCGTGGGCGGGATACTCGTCGAAATTCGCGGGTTGCTCGCTCACGACCACCCTCCATTGAAATCTTCAAGGTCGCGCAAGACGCGGGCTTGTTCGGGGCCATTGGGTTCGCCGCCGTGGAGATCCAGAAATAGCTGGAGGTCTGAGACGAGCGAGAAATCAGGGAATTTTATGACTTTTTGTTTGTCGATGGTCAGCGCCTTGAAGTCGCTAGGGACGATGATTCTCAGATTGCCTGCTCCACGAGAGACAGGCCGGGCCTGGAGGAAGGGCAGAAGCTCGTCTTCGTCAGGAAATCGGTCGAGATAGGCCGAGACAATGGTGGGCACGTTGTGGGGTGCGCGGAGCCAAGCGGCGAAGTTCAGGGTGAAGAGAGGATCCTTGTCGGAAAGGGAATTGTGGCTGCCACAGAATGCGATGAGGTTGCCTGCCAGCGTATAATCAGCAGCGAGCGTCGAGTATTCCCGGATCTGGGTACGCTTGGAAAAATCGTCCTCCGCGGCCCATGCATCCAGCAACGCGTCCGGCTGACTGAGCCGCAGCCCATCCTCATTCTCCACCGCCCATTCCCGCCCCAGCAGCTTCTGGCGCACCGCGCTCACGTGCCCCAGGCTCACTTCCGCCGCTTTCGCCAACTCCTTCACCTTCCAAGCTCTCAGCGGACCTTGCAGCAAGACCCGGATCACCCGGGTCGCCTTCGGTGAAAAAATCGACTTTGCCTCACGCTTCACGCTCCCCGCATTCCCCGCGACCCGTCTCTCGACGAAAACCTTGCCGAACGACAGAAAAGCATTTCCTGCCAGATCCGCGTAGCCGATGCCCGCTTCCTTGCAGATCTGCGCCGATTGCTCGGAAATGAACGGAGCCAGCACCAGTCCGCAGCCCGGCTTGGTATCAGGCAGCCGCGAAAGATAGTCCTTCACTTGGAGAGCCGCGGATCTCACCTCACGAGGCTGCCCATTCCGCTTCGCCTCCGCAATCAGCGTCCATGTCTCATCCCCCGCCCGAAGCTCGCCCAACCAGTCCGCGCGGGCACCTTTTCCGTTCGGGAGTTTCGCATCCGCCTTCAGTGACGCGAGACTCATGAACGGCACGTCTTTGAACAAAGCGCGCAGAATCCCTTGGAACTGCGGCTCCAAATCAGCACTTTTCACTCTTTCCGGCGTTTTCACCACGCGGTGAAACTGCCACTTTGAGTGAAATTGTGCAAGCTAATAATTTCAGTATTTAAGGCTATTTCAGCAGGTGCTGAAATGCCATATTTGACTGAAATACCTCATTATTCCCAGCCATGCCAGGATCTCTATGGGAAGCGCCGAGAAGGAAAAAATCCCGGGAAATCTCCTCCTCCGCTCCATCAGCCCCCTCCCACGCCAGATCCGGGTTCAAGCGAAGCAACGCTCACTTCGTCCGGTTCATCTTCATTTCTTCCCTTCGACGTTCAATGTTGGGCGTTCGATGTTCAATGTCACCCCCTCTCCCAACCCCGCTTATGCGGCATGGGTTGAATCGCCTGTGCTCGGTATCAGAGGCAATGAGAAGCAGGTAGTTCGGTTCTATCACGCCCCGAAGTTTTTCATTCCTTCCAGAATTTTCTCGGGTGCGGGGCATCTTCTAGCGGTTACTATTCACTCAAGGATTTCACCCCATTCAATTCAACTCACGCCACGCCCTCATACACACTCGCCCCCTTGTCCGGATACTTCTCCAGCACATGTTGGAAAAGCACCCCGCACTTCTGCTCGTATAGCTCAGCCGTGAACTTCTCCGGCAGTTTGGCATCTTCTCGATCTCCCCTTGTAGCGTCGCGTCTATGACCGTCGCTAACTATTTCTCCCGCCGGAGGCTCATATGAATCTTTCTGCTCACTGATCACTGATCACTTTCAACTTCCCATACCTCCTCCTGATCATCGTCCAGCCCGGCGTGCTCGATCGTTTGATAGGTCTCCTTGTTCAGCTCCGGGTTCGTGATCTGGAGCTCCGGCGTCCGGTTCTCGTAGAACAGCGGCACCGTCGCCCCGTCCTCCACGGACTGTCTGAAATTATAGACGCTCACGCAATCACCGAAGACCTCCCGCGTCCGCTCTTCTCCGGCGATCAGCGGCGTGCCGGTGAAGGCCACAAACTTCGCGTTCGGCAGCGCCGTGCGCATGTTCATCGCCAGCGTATCGTATTGGCTGAGGCGGACCCGAAACTCCGACCACTGAAGAGCTAAACTAAGCTATGGTGACT
>JBDTNJ010000462.1:0-24627 GCA_039933825.1 Luteolibacter sp. | reverse complement strand
ACGAATGCGGTTGGAATCGAATCATCCCCCCTGAAAGTGCCGTATTGAATTGTTTGGATATTTACCTTTCGTGAACTTTTCTATTGGCCATTTAAAATCATCCCCCGAATCCCCCGAAAGCTTGGGTTTACACGACCCTATGGCGTCCTGAATACTTAAACATCTGATGTGCCTTGGAAGGTTTCCATTCAGGTGGCGTGTGGCGTGCTTGTCATAATCGTCACCATGCCGGACTTGCCACCTGCGGCTCACATTGCGAGAAGCACCCCCCTACTGCAATCCCCCCCTTGATGTCATTCGCTCGTTTGGTTTTACGATTCCAAACGCCTGCCGCTGTATTGTGGCTGGGCTGTCTCTTGCTGGTCACAAGTCTCAAGTTATCTGCCGCTGCGCCCACTGCGATCCTGCTGACTCCACATACGCTGCGAGAGAACTGTGCACCAGGAACTGTGGTTGGTAACCTTACTGCGGTGGATGCTGACGTCGGGGACACCTATAGTTTCGCGCTTGTCACGGGAGATGGGTCTGCCTTCAACGATGGTTTTGTCATTTCGGGAAATCAATTGATCGCGCCAGTTGGAATTTCCACCTTTGGGATCAACGAGGATTTTGAAAAGACGCAGTGGGTTTTTACAGTCCGTATCAGGGTGACGGATTCCGCTTTGAATTCTTATGAGCAGGCCTTGCAGATTGAAATGACGGATGATCGGACGGAAGATGCTGATGGTGACGGCCTTACTGAGGCAGAGGAAGAAGATGTCTATGGGACCAGTGATGTGGCTTACGATTCTGATTTAGACGGCGTGGGCGATGGTGTTGAAGTCGCGGCAAATACTTCACCGACGAACGCGAATCAATGGCCGCCGAATGCCCTACTTGGTTGGGGGGATAGCGAGGGGGGGAAATTGGGGGCGACAGTCGATGCCGATACTTTGGCAATTTCCACCGGGCAGGATCACGGCTTGGCCTTGCAGGGAAATGGCACGGTAAGGGCCTGGGGGGGATTGAATTTTTACGGTCAGCGGACGGTTCCCGCCGGCTTGGTAAACGCAGTCGCAGCAGCCGCAGGTGGTGACTTTTGGTTGAGGGATTCTTCGTTCAGTCTGGCCTTGAAGGGCGACGGCACGGTGATCGGCTGGGGGTGCGATACGGACGGTCAAATTGATGTGCCGGCAGGCTTGACCGGGGTGGTTAATATCGCGGCGGGTCGGGTGCACAGTATCGCCTTGAAAGGTGACGGGACCGTCGTTGCTTGGGGCCAAAACAGCGATGGCCAAGCCTCAGTACCACCGGGGTTGACCGACGTGATCGCAATTTCCGCAGGTGGCTACCACAGCCTAGCGTTGAAAAGTGACGGAACGGTGGTGGCATGGGGGAATACCTTCAATGGCTTGAAATGGCAGCCGGTCGAGGTTCCCGCTGGCTTAAATGATGTGGTGGCCGTGTCTGCAGGGCGCTTCCATAGCTTGGCGCTGAGGAGTGACGGGACGGTAGTGGCATGGGGCTATAACGAAAATGGCCAAACGACCGTGCCCGCCAACCTGACAGGGGTGGTGGCGATATCGGCCGGAGGCTTTCACAGTCTCGCTTTGAAAAGCGATGGCAAAGTGGTGGCATGGGGACTGAACAGCTTCGGACAGTCCACAGTCCCCCCATCTGCGTTAGCAAATGTGAAATTGATTTCTGCCGGGATCCTTCACAGCCTTGCATTGCGCCTAACTGCCGGGTATCCCGAAATTACCAGCAGCCCGGTGATTTCCTCCGCCCCTGCTACCGAGCTCTCGCATCAGATTCTCGTGGCCAATGCCACGCCAAGCCATTTTTCCGCCAATGGCTTGCCTGCCGGACTTTCGATCAACGCCACTACCGGACTCATCACGGGCCAAGTCGCTTCTGCGACAAGAAGATCAGTGAGAATCGAAGCGACTACCAATCGAGGCGTCCTCGCTCAAACCCTCTGGATCCGCATTTTCGCCGGGCTGAATCCAACGGATATCCAGTTAGACGGCTCGTCCGTGCCTGAAAACAGCGCGGATGGAACTCTCGTTGGAAACTTCAGCGTGGTTGATCCTGATCAAGGGGATGTCCATACCCTTGAGTTGGTCGCGGGTGCGGGCTCTGGAGATAACGCCCGGTTCCGGATTTCCGGCACTCAGTTGCTGGTCAATCAAAAGCTTGCGCGTGATTTCGAGCAAAATCAGGAACCTTTCTCGATTCGTGTTAGGGCCTGCGATGCTTCATTGAACCCATTTGAAAAAATCATCACCATTCAGATTTTTGATGATGAATCGGAAGATGTGGATGGGGATGGGCTTGACGAAATCCAGGAAGCCGCAGCCGGCACCGATGAGAATTCCTACGATACGGATGGCGATGGCTTCGGTGACGGCTATGAGGTGCTGCATGGTACGCTTCCGCTGGTGGCAAGTAGTATTCCGACAGGAACCATGTTGGTGGCGTGGGGAAATAACAACAAAGGACAATGCTCGGGGCCAGCCGCCTTGGGGGATGTTCTTGATCTCGCAGCGGGTTGGGAGCACAGCCTCGCCTTGCGGACTGATGGCACGCTGATCGCATGGGGTAGGAATGATGAGAGTCAGACGAACGTCCCGGTTGGTCTTTCTAACGTAGTCGCCGTTGGGGCGGGGGATTACCATAGCGTGGCATTGAAAAGTGATGGGACTGTGGTGGCCTGGGGAGGGGGCGAGAATGGGCAGGCGACGGTGCCTTCGGGCCTTACAGGTGTTATCGCCATTGCGGCGGGGAGTTATCATAATCTCGCTTTGAAAAGTGACGGAACTGTGACGGCGTGGGGATACAATGCGTTCGGACAAGCTAGCGTACCTGCCGGTCTGACAAATGTAGTGGCAATCGCGGCCGGCGGGTTTCACAGTCTGGCTTTGAAAAGTGACGGCACGGTCGTAGCCTGGGGGTCGAACTGGGGAGGCGCGACCTCGGTTCCTCAGGATTTGGAGCGTGTCGTGGCGATTTCCGCAGGGGCTTATCACAGCATGGCCTTGCGAAGTAATGGAACAATAGCGGTATGGGGGGACAGTAGCAGTGGGCAGGGATTCGTTCCCCAGGCGCTGGCAGGAGCCAGGGATGTTGCCGCCGGGTGGATTCATAGCACGGTCTTGAAAAGTGATGGTGCCGCAGAGGCTTGGTTGGCTAACGACTATGGTCAGTCCAAGGTGCCTCTCGAAGCGAGAAGCCTCAAGCGCATCGTGGCTGGAGCCTACCATAATCTTGCACTGCGGAGAAGTGGCGGGTTTCCGGAGATCGCCAATTACTCACCGTTGAACGCGTGGCCGGGTGATGTGATCACTTATCAGATCAATATCACCGGGGCGACTCCAAGCCATTTCGAGGCCATCGGCCTGCCAGACGGGTTGGTCATCAATCCTACGTCCGGTCTCATTAGCGGGACTGTGGTGACAGGTCAGCGCCGCTCCGCCAGAATCATGGTAGATACTGATAAAGGGAGGCTGACACGCATTCTCTGGCTCGATACCGCCGATGGAAGGGCTCCCACCGATATGATGTTGTCCTCCACGTCGGTGACGGAAAATCAGGTGGCGGGAACGGTTGGCAGCCTCAGCACGACAGACCCCGATACGGGTGATGTTTTTAACTATCAGTTAATCGCTGGCATTGGTTCCAAGGATAACGGCTATTTCACCGTGTCAGGAAACCAACTCGGCTTGCTGACTGGATTCAACCGGGATTTTGAAACGGACTCGAGTGCATTGTCGATCCGGATGATGGTGACGGACTCGGGGCTCAATACATTTGAAAAGGTGTTTACAATTCCGTTCCTCGACGACCGGACTGAAGACGCGGATGGAGATGGTGTGAGCGAAGCAAGGGAAGAAGATGCCTTCCATACCAGCGATTCCATGTTCGCAGATTATGCGACATCGGATGGCGATCATGACGGTTTGCCGCCACTGATTGAATATGCCTTCAATCTCAGCCCGACCATCGCGGATGGAAATCAATATCTCGGTGGCGCCGGTTCCACGTCCGGGCTGCCTTCTATCAGTCTTGTTGCAAATGGCTCGGGAGGCAAGGTGCTTCGGATGGAATACCTGCGGCGGATCGCCAGTGGTCTGACCTATACCCCCCAGTTTTCCAGCGGGCTTTCCCCGGAAAGTTGGCAGACCGCCACGCAGCCCGTGCAGGTCACGCCGGTGAATGCCGAGTGGGAGCGATGCAAAGTGGATGATTCGCAGTCCAGTCCGGGATCTGGCAAACGCTTCGCGAGAGTTGGCGTTAGGCCATAATGGGTTTTTTGGATCATCGCATTGCCTTCCCGATCAGCAAAAGCCTCAGTCCGTTGAGGCAGACAAGGACGGTGCTCCCCTCGTGGCCGACGACACCTAACGGAAGTGGGAGTGCGAACCCCAGTGCGGAGATGATCAGGACGATGATGACCGCACTGGCGAAAATCAGATTCTGCAGGAGGACCCGCCTCGCCCGGCGGGCATGAGCCAGCAGAAGCGGGATGTTTTCCAAACGATCTCCCATCAGAACAATATCCGCCGTTTCCATTGCCACGTCAGTGCCGGCCGCTCCCATGGCCATTCCGATGTCGGCCATCGCGAGGGCGGGAGCATCGTTCACTCCATCACCGATCATCATCACAGTGCCTTCGAGTTTGAGCTGGCGGATGACGTCCAGTTTATCCTCAGGCAGCAGCTCCGCGCGGACTTCGTCCACTTTGGCTTCCTGCGCGATCGCATTGGCGACAATGCGCTGGTCGCCGGTGAGCATGACCACTTTCCTTACCCCCAGGCGGTGCAAATCCTCCGCCAAATGACGTGCCGCGGGGCGGATCGTGTCCGCCATGACAAGCACGGCTCTTGCTGTGACCGCATCATTGATGCGCGTTCCTAACCAGACGCATGTTTTGCCTTTTTCCTGAAGTGGTTTTGAAACTTCCGCTAACTTTTCGAGACCGTCGGCATTGAGCTCGCGGAACAATCGCTCGCTGCCAACAAGATAACGGACAGACTCGATGGTGGCTTCCGCGCCTTTGCCGGCGGTGGATTGGAAATCGGTGGCGAGCGGGAGCGTGAGCCCGAGGTCCTCGGCACTTTTGACGATGGCGTGGGCGAGAGGATGCTCCGACTTCGCCTCGAGAGATGCGGCGGCGCGGAGCAGGCCGATCGTTTCTGTTGGAAGGGTCCCGGCAATGGGGTGGATTTGATTTCCCTCCACGATTTCTGTGAGTGAAGGTTTGCCAACGGTGAGCGTGCCGGTCTTGTCGATGGCGACAATGTCGATCTTAGCCGCCCGCTCCAAATGCGAGCCGCCTTTGATCAGGATGCCACGGCGGGCCGCACCACCGATTGCCGAGAGCACCGTGGCGGGCGTGCTGATCACCAAAGCGCAAGGTGATGCGACGACCATGATCGTCATGGCGCGATAGAATGCGTGACCAAACGTTTCTCCCATGAAAATAAACGGTATCAGAAACACGATGATAGTTAGGGCGATGACACCCATGGCATAATACTGCTCGGCGGTTTCCAGAAAGCGCTGGGCATTGGATTTCTCGGCTTGGGCCTCGGCCACGAGCTTCACCATTCGCGAGAGTGCGGAGTCTTCGGAGCGTTTGGTAACACGCAGCTCGACGCCGCCGCTTTGGTTCAGCGTTCCTGCGAAGAGGGTGCTTCCTAGGGATTTTGAAACGGGCATCGACTCGCCTGTCAGAGATGACTCATCAACGTTCGTGCTACCTTCGGATATCACTCCGTCCACCGGGATCTGTTCGCCAGGCCGGACGATGACGATTTCTCCCACTTCCAGATCCTCGACTGCGACTTTGACGGTTCCATCAGCCCGCTTGACCAGTGCCTCGCTGGGGCGCAAGGTGAGCAGGGATTCGATGGCCTTTTGGGTGCGTTCCATCGCGTGGCGCTGAAGCACGTTTGAAAAGCTGAAGAGAAACAAGAGCAGCGCCCCTTCGAACGGAGCACCTATCACGGCTGCGCCTAGCGCGGCGAGCACCATCAGCACATCCACGTCCAACACTTTTTCCCGCAACGATGCGATGGCTGAGCGGACTCCTTCCTGACCGGCGAAAATGTAAGCCGCTAGATAAAGTCCGTTGGTCAGCGCATTGAAGCCGGTGTTCTTGTGGATCACCAAGGCGATCATCAGAAAAACGAAGCCCAAGCCGCATGAGATTTCCTCGTTGAGTTCGCCAGCGAGAATTTTCTGCCAGAGCGATCGCGAGTCCGTTTTTGCTTTGGTGAGGGGTTTGACGTTTGCCCCGCTGGTTTTCAAATTTTCAAGAACCCCCGCTTCGTTCGCCTCCGCAGTGTCGAAGGTCACAGTGAGAACTTTTCCCATGTACGAAGCCGTGGCGCGGCGCACGCCCGGGATTTTTTCCACCCTCCGTTCCAACTTGAGCGCGCACGCCTCGCAGGCGCTTCCTTCCAAACGATAGATGCTCTTTTCCAGCACGGATGAAACCTGAGCGCTGTGCTCTTTAACCAGCTCGCGGACATCGGTTTCGCTCAGTTTGTTCGGATCGAAGTCGATCTCCACTTTCGCATGCACCAAGTCCGGGCGGACTTGCACAATGCCGCTGTGATCGGTGAGTTCGTGGTCGGGTTCACCCGCTAATCGGGGATTTGAAATGTCAGGTTTCATAAGTCGAAAATACCGCTTCACGATTCATAGCAGGGATCAGGGCGTTCAGAAAGGTTTCAGTCGTCGGAGTTGCTCGGTGCTGCTGCTTGACCGGTGTTGGAGTTCATACCGACACCATATTGGTAAACGAGCTTGCCGCCGTAATGTCCGGCCTCGGCCACGCACATGGACGCGCCAATTGCTGCCAGCGCCGCAAATCCAGCAGCGCTTCTCGCAGCGACGGGAGAACGCCGGAGCGCAGCTGACGCGATAGCAGCGGCCGCAGCTAGCAGAGCGAGGTTCCGCGCGCGCTCCCCCCACTCTTCGTGTTCGTCAAGCACCTCCTTTGCCTGGGGCGGCATGGACTCCTGTTTTTCACCATCCTCCTCGCCCGACCACGTCGCGGCGACGGCTCCGATCGCCCCCAATCCTAGCACGATAGCTGAGATCCATGGCAGATGGAAACGGCGGAGAAATACGGCCGGGATCGCGATTAGAGTTCCTAACAGGATGAGAGCGATCGGGAAATGCACCAGCGCTGGGTGCAGGGGATTCGGTATGAAGTTCATGGCGGTGGCGTGTTTGAGTAAATGCATTTTCCCGGCGGGGAATTGGCACAAACATGCCAGTCATCATGCCTATACGATACCACAAACGCGTAACATTTAGTAACACGCTCTTGCGAATCAGTCGCACGAAGGCCAAAAATTTAGTGCATCACGGCAGCTTCGCCCGGATGTGGGCGGCGACCTGATGGAAGGCGGCTGAAACCTTGTTTTCCTCCGGGGAAACGAGCGCGATTGGAGCGCCGTTGTCGCCGCGTTCGCGGGTTTCAATGTTGATAGGAATCTGGCCTAGCAGAGGGACGTTTAGGTGCTCGGCTTCCTTGACTCCGCCGTCTTTGCCGAAGATGTAATAGGTCTTTCCATCGTCGCCTTCGAACCAAGCCATGTTTTCGATGAGGCCGAGGATGGGGACATTGACTTTTGCAAACATGGAGACTGCTTTGCGTGCATCGATCAGTGCGACTTCCTGGGGAGTGGTGACGATGATGACACCATCGACGCTGACGGTTTGCACGATGGTGAGCTGGATGTCGCCGGTGCCGGGCGGGAGATCGAGAACGAGGTAGTCAAGATCGCCCCACGCGACCTGTCGGAGAAACTGCTGGGTGTAGCGGGTGGCCATTGGGCCGCGGACGATCACAGGGGAGCGGTCGTCGAGGAGAAAGCCCATGGACATGAGCTTGAGTCCGTGGGCTTCCATCGGGATGATCTCGTCGTGCTCGTTGGCCATCGGTTTTTCGCTCACGGCGAACATCTGGCCGACGGATGGGCCATAGAGATCGCAATCGCAGAGGCCTACCTTGGCTCCGGTGGCGGCGAGAGCGACGGCGAGGTTCGCCGCGACGGTGGATTTCCCGACGCCACCCTTGCCGGATGCCACGGCGATGATGCGTTTTACGCCGGGGATGGAGGATTTTCCAACGGTGCTGCCAACTCCTGCGGCGGGTGCGTCTTTCACGTCGATTTCGACTTTCACCGTTCCGATATCCGGCAGGGGATCGAGGATGGCGTGGCAGTCTTGGAAAATTTGTTCAGGAACTTTGGGATCGCGGGTGGCGATTTCCAGTTTCACGGTGACGAGACCGGGATCGCAGCGCACGTCCTTGACGAGGCCGAAGGAAATGATGTCCCGGGAAAAACCGGGGTAACGGACTTGGCGAAGGGCTTCGCGGATGAAATCAGGAGTCATGGACACACGGATTGTTACTCAATCGGGCTTGGGCGCAAAGCGTTTATGAGAAATCCTACTCGCGGCTGTTGACTCAGCAAAACATCCACAGGAATACTATCGCCCCGCAAACACTCACAGAAACATGGAAAACGTCATCATTATCGGAACCGGTTGCGCCGGATACACCGCCGCTATTTACACCGCCCGCGCCAATCTCACCCCGCTTCTTCTCTCCGGCACCCAACCCGGCGGACAGCTCACCACGACCACCGAAGTGGAAAATTTCCCCGGCCACCCGGATGGCATCATGGGCCCCGAGCTGATGATGAAAATGCAGGCGCAGGCCGAAAAATTCGGCGCGCGCATCGCTTGGGCGAGCGTGGAATCCGTCGAACGCCGTACCGACGGAACGTTCCTGCTAAAAGCGGGATCCGAATCGTTTGAGGCGAAAACCGTCATCATCGCTACCGGTGCGGCACCTCGTCACTTGGGCCTGGAAGGGGAAAAAACGCTCATTGGCCACGGCCTGACTTCTTGCGCGACTTGCGACGGGGCCTTTTACCGCGATGTACCGGTCTGCGTCATCGGTGGCGGAGACAGCGCGACCGAAGAAGCCGGGTTCCTCACGCGTTTCGCCAGCAAAGTTTACCTCATTCACCGCCGCGACGAACTCCGTGCTTCAAAAATCATGGCCGACCGCGCTCTCGCCAACCCGAAGATCGAGCCGGTCTGGAACTCGACGGTTTGTGAATACCTCACCGACGAAAAGGGTGAAATGCGCGCCGTGATGCTCGAAAACCTCATCACCGGCGAGAAGAAGGAGCTCGAAGTCTCCTGCGTCTTCGTCGCCATCGGGCATGTCCCAAACAGCGCCTTTCTCGGCGACCTCGTGGACATGGACGAAAACGGCTACATCCTTCAAAACCCAGGCCGCACCTCCACCAAGACTCCCGGCCTTTTTGCCGCTGGCGACGTGGCGGACCATTATTACCGCCAGGCGATCACCGCTGCCGGGCAAGGTTGCGCCGCCGCTCTTGAAGCCGAGCGTTATCTGACCGATCTTGAATAAAGCACTTGTTTCAAACGGAGGTCCATAAGCCGTGTCCCATTTCTCCGCTCCGTGATGTCGATCTAATGCGCTGGGGGGAAGGACGTCGCCAAATGCATTGGAAGCGAAAATTTCCGGTGACTGCCACGGATTACTCGCCCGTAAGATAAATTTTTACGGGCGCGATTCGGTTTATTTTGGTGATTTGTCTCGGGGATTTGCAAATTGTGTAAATTTTTACTGACAATCAGGAAAAATTAATTATCAAGGTGGCTGTCGATTGAAAAATAACGCAGTCCGTCATGAAAATTCAAGTCTTCCCATCCCTAATCCTAAGTTTGGCACCCTGTAGCGTCATGGCAGCTGGATATTACCTGCCGAACCAAGATGCCTTCGCCACCGCCCGAGGAAACGCGTTTGTGGCCACCGCTGACAGTGCCGCCGCTGTTTTTTATAACCCGGCCGGAATGACACAATTGGACAAGGCGGAGGCTCAAGCCGGCGTTTACGCGATCGTGCTTGGCAATGAAGCGAACGTCGCCGGACAGTCAACCGATGCCAAGAACGAGCTTCAGGCTGCCCCATCGCTTTTCTATGTTCAGCCCTATAACGACAAGCTTTCTTTCGGGTTCGGCCTGAACAGTCCGTTTGGATTGGGAACGGAATGGGGGCGTGATACGAATTTTAGTACCGTTGTAACAGAAGCCCGGTTGATGTATATCAGCGCCACGTCAGCGGTTGCTTACAAGGTGACCAACGAGCTTTCAATTGGTGCTTCGGTGTCTTTGAATTATGCCGACCTGACACTGGAGCAGGGGCTGGGAGCGCCTGGCAGTTATCTGCGGTATTCCGGGGATGACATCGGATTCTCAGGCGCACTGAGTGTCAGGTGGCAGCCGTGCGAGCAACACGCGTTCGGACTGGTCTACTCCAGTGAGTCCACGTTCGACCTCGAGGGGAAAACGACGACCAATAATGCTTTTCTTAAAGACGATTCATCGGCGCAGATGGACTTCATGGCGCCAGCGCGGATTGCGGGCGGTTATTCCTATCGGCCGGCACCGGGTTGGAACATCGAGGCGAATGTGGAGTGGCTGAATTGGGATAATCTCAACACACTGACTCTGGATAATTCAACCGTCCCCACTCCTACTGGCAACGTTCCGGTGAAATTCGATTGGAAATCCTCATTTATCTATGAACTGGGTGGATCCTACACCACGCCGGACGGCTATATCTTCGCCGCCGGGTATGATTTCAATGCGAATTCCCAACCGGATACCAATTTCACTCCGGGTGTTTCGGATGCCGACCGGCATTGGTTCAATGTTGGATTCGGACGTAAAATGGACTGGGCATCATGGATGCTTGCCTATCAATTCGGATACTCTAACCGGACTGTCGATGGGGCAACCAACCCTTTGGCTAACGGAAAATACGAATCACGTCACAATGCGCTGGTACTTTCCTGGCAGCAAAAATTCTGATGCAAGGCCCGGCCTCCCAAACCATTGTTGTTACCGGTGCCAGTTCTGGAATCGGACGTGAAATCGCGATTCAACTCGCGGCACCGCAGCGGGTGATCTGGCTGATCGGTCGTGATCAGCAACGCCTGGATGAAGTTGCAAGCCGGGTCCGGGCAAAGGGTGCGATTGCTGAAATCGCACGAATCGACCTAGCCGACCTCGATGCGGCCGATCAATTTCTAAATGCGACTTTTCCAATTGGCACTCAGGTGGATAGTGTCTATCTGGCCGCAGCTGTCACACTGTTTGGCGAAGTTCAGGATACGCTTCCGGAAGATTGGGAAAAGATCTATCGGACAGATCTCCTCAGTCCCGTGCAATGGGGACGATACTTTTATGCGGGGATGGTGGGGCAAAAGGCTGGTGAAATCATTTTTGTTTCCTCACTCGCCGGCTATGCGGGGTATCCGACGGCTACTGCCTATGCAACAATGAAGGCGGGATTGTTAGGTCTTTATCGCAGCCTCTGTCATGAAGGGAAGTCCCATGGTGTTTCGATTTACCTGGCGTCTCCCGGCTATGTGGATACCGGAATTTACAAGTCTGCGGTATTTCGGAAGACCACCTACGAGAAGACCATGAATTCAATCAATGGGTTGGGCTTTCGCATCCTCTCCGCAGAGGAAACCGCGAGAAGCATCTTGCACTCGGTCAGTCACGGCAAGCGTGAGTTCGCCCTGCCGGCCTATGCATCAGTGATGAAATGGGTCTCTACGAGGATTCCCTTCGTGATTGACATCGTTCACGCCAAAATGGTCAGAAGTTTCCGTCAAACACCATGAAACCAACCTCTTCAATGGTCCGGACTTTCGAAGGTCGGACAGTGGTTCTCACTGGGGCAGCCTCAGGAATCGGCAGAGCCCTAGCGAATGCTCTTTCCCGCTGCGGTGCTACAGTTCACGCCCTAGACATAAATGCGGATGGACTGGCTGATTTGGCAAGAGAGAGTGCAGGCCCTGGCGTGATCCATTGCGGGACGGTTGATGTCCGCGATATCGCTTCCTATACCTTGGCGGTCACCGAGGTGATGAGAATCTCCAAATCGATCGACTATCTTTTTAACAATGCCGGTGTCACCCTCTTGGGAGAGGCACAGAATCTGTCATTTGACCGCTGGAAATGGTTGCTTGATATCAACCTGATGGGGGTGATCTACGGGACCCACTTGATCTACCCGATCATGATCGCCCAAGGATCGGGACATATCATCAACACGGCTTCCATTGCTGGAGCTACCGGCTACGCAACTGCGGCGGCATACACCACTTCGAAGGCGGCGATCCTTGAATTCTCACGCTCGCTGAGGTCCGAAGCGAAAGCCTACGGGGTGAAAGTTTCCGTGGCTTGTCCGGGGTATGTGGATAGCGGGATTTTTATTCAAGAACGGATCGTGGGCGCGGATCGGGAGGCCATGATCCGAGATCTTCCTGTGAAAATGATGAGTCCTGATGAAGCAGCCATGGGATTTCTCACAGGGGTGGTGCGTGGCGAGAAAACGATGGTTTTCCCATTATCGGCGAAACTACTATGGTATTTATCGCGGTGGGCACCATCGATGACCGATCGGTTTCATAAGCGGTTTCTACGGGTCTTCCAGCAGGAATGATCGGGCTGTTATCTGGCTTGGCTGTTTGCCGCCGTTCTTGATCCCGGCGGCGGTGGAGTAGGGCTGTCGGGCGGAAGCAGGTCGATGATTTCCTGGCTCATGCCGAAGTCTTCGATCAGGACACGCCTTCGCCCGGCATCATCCAAAGGGGTGGTGATGACACTGCCATCCGCTCGGAATTTTATGAAATTACCGAAAGCCAGTCCGATGACTTCATCGCCACAATTGCGGCGGGCGCAGACCTGATAATTAAACGGGCTCCAACCGCGCGTCTGATCGTAGCGTGCCTGATATTCATCGTCGCTGATACCGAAGCTTTCAAAGCGGCACTCAAAACCATCGGGTTTGTGGAGAGGTCTCCATTGGATATGCCAGCGTCCTCCGCGATCGTAGCAACGGATGCCCCAAGCGGGATGATCGATGCATGTTTCCCATGATTTCAACATGAGCAGGGGTTCGTGATGCAGGATGGAGGTATCCAGCAGGAAATTTTCGTGGCCGATGCGCACAAGGACCGAGCCATGGTTGGGTGCCAGATCCGGCGCGACGAGCATCGTGCCGAGTGCTCTCTCGGTGTGGAATCCCATCGCGGAAAGCAAGGCATGCAGAGCACCGGCACCAGCCCAGCAAGTGCCGCCGGTTCCATGGTGCAACCAGTCTTTGAAATAGTCTGCGGCCATGCTTCCGGGCAGCTTCAAGGTGCTACGCGAGTGCACATGGATCATTTTTCGCACGTTATCGAAGGGAACCTGCTCGCACCACGCCGCGTAAACCCGCCGCAGGCCCTCCGTTGTGGGTTCCGCTTCCAATGGGATTCCCAGCCGCTCCAGCACGCGTTTAACCAATTCACGCTCAAGGAGATGGGCATCTGATGCCGGCATGCGCCATTTCTAATCAATATGCCGGTGTTCGCCAAGTTCAAAAGTGTCCAAACCGCTTCAGGATGGAAATGCGGCGAAATAGGCGTGCAATCCTCGTGCCGAGCAACCTGTGATCAATTCGGCGGATTTTCCCACAAATGGTATGCGGGATGCAAGGTGCGAGCTTCCTTCCTGATGAGCTACCCCACCCGCAATCTCGTTTACGGCCTGTGTTTTCTGGCGGGGGTGTTGGTTTTGGGGGTGATTGGGTATTTGTTAGCCGGATGGACCTGGTCGGACGCCGTTTACATGGTGGTGATCTCGATTTTCACAGTCGGTTACGGGGAGGTCAGGCCGATCCAGGAAGAAGGACTTCGGGGATTGACAATGGGCGTGATCGTCCTCGGGTGCTTCAGTGTAATTTTTGTTAGCGGTGCATTGGTTCAATTCCTGATGGAAGGACAGATCCGCCGCGCATTGGGAGATAGACGCATGAGTGCTGAACTGAAAAAACTGAACAAACACACCATCATCTGTGGCTACGGCAGAATCGGACGCATGGTGGCCGCAGACTTGAAAGCCGGGCAACGTCCCTTCGTCATCGTGGACAAGGATCCGCGAAGGCTGGAGGCGGCGCGCGAGGCGGGTTTTTTGACGCTGGAAGGGGAGGCCACCGAGGAATCCGTGTTGTTGGAAGCCGGGGTCACCCGTGCTACGGTGCTGGCGACTGTTTTGCCATCCGACGCCAGCAATGTTTTCATCACGCTCAGCGCGAGGGATCTACACCCGGAGTTGATGATCATCGCGCGCGGAGAGGATCCATCTACCGAGCGGAAGCTTATCCAGGCAGGGGCGAACCGTGTTGTGCTGCCCGCCCACATCGGTGCCGAGCGGATTTCCCACCTGATCCTCTTTCCTGAGTCCACCGAGCTCATCACGGATACGGAAAAATCCCATCATCTTCAGGAAGAACTCAGTGATTTAGGCTTGGAACTCGAAGAAGCCGTCATCCCTAAATACTCGCGTTTTGCCGGAAAATCGATTGGTGAATTTGAAAACTTGCACTCGGGAAATGTGATCGTCGTTGCCTTGCACTTGAAGGACGGTGGCACCGAGCTGCGTCCGAACCGCGATTCCGTGTTGGAGGTTGGCGATGGTGTCGTCGCCGTCAGCCGCAGCACGAATCTGGCGAAGCTGCTTGCCTGTTAGCGTCTGGCGTCTTCATCGTGAGACAAATTTGTATGACGGCTGGCACCGTGCCGGGGACCACACGCCCGACGGGCCGATTCCAGACAATGTTCTGACGGCTCAAGTTTTTCATGAAAACAAACGGCGATGTGCTAGGATTGGGTGTGCTCCGTTTTAGTTTACTCGCTGTCTTGGCAATCGTTTTTTGCTCCTGCTCCACCATGAAATCCACCGCTGCATTTCCTCCGCTGAAGACTGTCGATCGCGTCGATGTTGGACGCTATCTTGGGAAATGGTATGAGGTCGCGCGTTTCCCGAAGTGGTTTCAAAGGGGCTGCGTTTCAGCGACCGCGAGATATTCGAACCTGCCGGATGGCTCGATCCGGGTGGTGAACAATTGTATCCATTACGATGGCACGCAGCGCGCGATCACCGGCACCGCGAAACCCGTGGATGCCAGCGCCAACCGCCTGCGAGTGCGTTTTTCCAAATCATGGATTGGCCGTCTCATTCCCGTTTCGAAGGAAGGAAATTATTGGATTATCGACATTTCGCCCGACTATCGTGATGCCATCGTGGGTACCCCGGATCGAAATTTTCTTTGGTTCCTTTCCCGGTCACCATCGCTTTCCCTCGCGGCATTCAATCGCATGAAGAGCATCGCGCAGGCCCAAGGATTCGACACGAAGCGGCTCGTCATCGACCAACATACGAGTCTCACCTCTGGCGAAACCAACCCGTAATACTCATTCGAGATTTTTTCGCGGGGAGAACTTCGTGCCAGTAGTCGCCGGAATGGAAGCAGACCAGCGTGCCCATCCGGGGTTCGATCAACTCGAAAGGACCGTCCTTCTCGCCGGGGTCGGTCCAGAGTTTCAGCTCTCCGCCGTCGCCGGGTTGCCAGTTTTCATTCAGATAGAGAATCACGGTGATGATCCGATCATTCGTCCCCGCGTGGCGGTCCAGATGTGCCTTGTAAAATGCACCTTCCGGGTAGATCGCGAAGTGCCCCTCAAAGTCGAAGAGCCCGAGGAAAAACCGTTGGTTCAGGGCCAGTCGCAGCTTTTCCAGTCTTGCCAGATAGGCTTGTTGCTCCACCGAGGCTTCGCCGGGTTGCAACCAGAGGATGTGATCCCGCCGGATGTCCTCGCGGATTTCCAAGCTTTTGCCACGACCCACTCCCGCGCGTTTGAAGTCGCCTTTGTCGCAGGCGGTCGCGCATTCCTCGCTTAATCGCCGTGAGTCGTCGTTTCCCATGAAACCCGGCACCGCCGCCCAGCCGTGCTGATCCATTGCATTTATCGTGGCTTCCACCCACCCCATCAGCATGAGGGCGGGGGAACTAGCGAGGAAAATCTGAAACGTCGGCTTTTCTTGTTAGGTCTAGCGGGTGAAGTGGTGCTTGAGTTCGGGCTCACGCTGGGTTTGGCTCAAGCCATGAGCAATCCTGTCTGTCCGGTGTGCGAGATGACCGATGTCCTGATCCACCCCGGTCACTGTGAGTGTGCTACCTGCGGCCACGAGTGGCCCGTCGAGGATCAAGACGATGCCCCCCTAGCCGAGAGGATCGTAAAGGATGCGCATGGGAATGTCCTCGCGAATGGTGATATCGTGGCGATGATCAAGGATCTGAAACTCAAGGGCTCGTCCCAGGTTCTCAAAGTTGGAACAAAATCAAAGCCCATCCGTTTGGTGGACGGCGACCATGAGATTGATTGTAAGATGGACGGAATTTCAATCGGCTTGAAGGCGATGTTTGTGAAAAAGGTCAACGGGTGAGGCGGATTTGCATCTCGCGTCCGCATCGGGGTGGTAGTACAGCTGTCAGACAATGACATAATACCGAACGATAAATTTCCCCCGAGATTGATATTACGGTAGCCTATGGCGAGAGAATTGCAACTGAAGGCGACCACCTCCGTCACGGTGAATTGGACGATCCATATTCAGGCTTTTATGGGTTGCTGCGCTTGGGAAGTAGTGCCTCGGCAACCAATTTCTTCGCCCGTTTGATTTTTGTTTCGATATGCTTCTTTTGCGCTTCAAGGGAGACAACCTCCGAGATTGCATCAGCGACATTACTGCCCTCAAGCCAAGACGCCACTTCCGCAACCTCGGCAGTGCTATTGCCGACAACGGCGGTATTGTCGCCATAAAGAATCGCTAGGCGGTGTTTGCATAACTGTCCCATCACACCAGCGCGGCAGTTGCAAAGTGCAGTGAGGTTTGGTCCGTTCTTTTTGAACACCACTTTGTAAGGTGTTTCTTCTGAACCTTGAACCAGGAATTCGCGGATGAGATCAGACATATTCAATTAGCGTTAGTTTGGAGCAAATGGCCGGCAATATGGCTCAGTTGGAATAGTCTTCCAACAGTTGGTGGAACTGTAATTCATCGATGATTGGAACTCCAAGCTTTTCGGCATTGGTCTTTTTTGAACCTCCGCCTTCCCCAGCTAGCAAATAATGTGTCTTTGCGGAGATAGAGCCAGTGACCTTGCCGCCTTTATTTTCAATTAGCGCTTTCATTTCGTCACGGTCCATAGTGAGCGTGCCGGTAATAACGAAAGTTTTTCCAGCGAATGGTAACATTGATAGGTCTGCCTCAGTAGCTTTGGGTAGGTAGTTGTCCGAAATTGGATTGATATCGAGTTCTTTAAGGTGCTTGATAAAATGCCGTCCAGCATCTGAAAGCAGAAAATCAAGAGTATTTTTAGCGGCGACTCCACCGAGGTCTGGACTGATTGCATATGGTTCAAGCTCCTTGGTCAGTCGAGCAACATCTGGTTTATAGGCGGCTGAGATCTTTCTCCTTCTGTCGCGTTCCTCCTCTGAGATTGCTATTATCTGAGGGTTTAACGGATTTTTTTTCAGCCAAGCATCCTTAATACCTCTATCTGCAATTTGGGACAATAGCGGAGGCTTCAATAGATCGTTGAAATCATTGAACAGGCGTGTCATTTCCTTGGATGCTGCCTCACCGAGTTGTCGAATGCCTATCGCATAGAGCCAACGATTGAGTGGTCTGGATCTGGCGAATTGCAGGGAAGCCATGACCTTGGCCGCGTTTTTTTCTCCAAACCGTCGAGGAGCTGCCTCACTTCCCAAATTGAGATTGGCCACCGTTTCTTGTTTAAGGGTGAATATGTCGAGAGGACTGCTGCAAAGGCCGTTGCGAACGAGCGCCTCTGCTACGGTTTCATCAACTCCGTTGAGGTCTAGAGCCTTTCTTGAAGCAAGATGGGTCAACCGCGTAATAATTTGTGCCGAACATTCAAAATTGATGCAGAAATGTGTGATGATTGTTCGGGGTGTGGAAATTGGCCCTGATTCGGTAATACGTTCTTCAATCGGGCCGCCACAGGCTGGGCACTTATCATTGAGGACATTTGTGATCGAAAACTTTTTTGAATCTAAAGGACGTTTTTCGGGAATAACTTTGATGATTTCCGGAATAATCTCGCCTGCCTTCTGAACAAGAACCCTATCCTTTAAACGGATATCTTTTTCGTTAATGTAGCTTTGGTTGTGAAGTGTAGCTCGAGATATAGTTGAACCCGATATCAAAATTGGATACAACTCCGCCACAGGTGTTAGTATTCCTGTCCTGCCAACTTGGATTGTTATATCCATCAGCGTGGTTTCCTTCTGCTCTGGCAGAAATTTGTAGGCTGCTGCCCATCGAGGAGCACGCGAAGTAAAGCCAAGAGCCTCACGCTCCGCACGATCCAATACCTTGATGACCGCTCCGTCGGTGCCATAGTCGAGGGCCTGGCGGTCGTGATTGATTTGTGCGACAGCTTCTAGAACTTCATCCAGCGTGGAAGCCGTGAGCACCGGTTGGTTGCGCGGAATGCCGAGGCTTTCTAATAGATCATGGAAGTCGTGTTCAGAGTCCAAGGGCGGTCCGTCATAAGCTCCCAAACCATGGGCAAGAAACGCAAGCGGGCGTTGGGCGACGATTTTCGGATCCAGTTGTTTGAGTGTGCCGGCTGCTGCGTTGCGAGGATTGGCGAAGGTGGGAAGGCCTTCTTCATCGCGCTCCGCGTTCATGGCGGCGAAGGCTTCGTTTGGCATGAAGATCTCGCCGCGGATTTCCAGCGTGACTGGAATGTCGGAAGTTCGATGCAGTTCCAACGGGATGCTGCGAATGGTGCGGACGTTGTGGGTGACGTCATCGCCGCGAGTGCCATCACCACGGGTGGCGGCGTAGGCGAGTTTGCCATCTCGGTAGAGAAGGGAGACTGCGACGCCATCAATCTTGGGTTCGATAGTGACGGCGATATCTTGATGACCGCGACTTTTTTGGAGACGCTGATAGAATTCAATCAACTCGTGTTCGGCGCATTTTCTCCCAACTTTACGGACTTGCTCGTCGGTGAGTTTCTCGATGGCCTCCGCACTGAGCTCGAACACATCGTCGATGCTGAGCATCGGCACGGCGTGCTGGATCTGCTGGAAACCTTCGATCGGCGCGCCGCCGACGCGCAGGGTGGGGGAGTTCGGGTCGTGGAACCCGGGATGTTTTTTCTCCAAGTCCTCCAACTCTCGGAAGAGCTTGTCGTATTCCGCGTCAGAGATTTCAGGCTCGGTCTGGGTGTAATAGAGCCGGTTATGGCGTTCCAGCGAAGTGCGGAGTTCGCGGATACGCGCCTCGGGATCGGGAGGCGGGGAAAAGGAAAAGAGGTCGGGCTCGGCCATGGGCGGAGTCTCAGACTTTGGCGGAAGTTTTCAAGGGCTGAAGTCGATATCCGGTGCGGCGGGTTTTGCCGGGCGCTTGGTAGTGGCGGGTTCGATCTTCTCCTCGGTGAAACGGACGATGATCTGATAGTTCGTGCCCTCGCAGCCCACGCCGAGCAAGGCACTACCGCCACTTTCGATCTTCCAGAGGTGGCTAGGGAGCATGGCCCCATCCGGGACTGATGCTGGATCAATTTTTGGAGCGGCTTGGAGAGGTTTGCCGTGGAGGGTGCTGAGGAGTTCGATGAATTCCTCCAAGCAGGGAGTCAGCTTTGCCTCGAAGGAGGCGGCTGGGTAGGCATCGGTGCGGACAGTGATTTCCTTGAGTGCATTCGCATCGGTCCAATCGAAAAAGAGCGTCGCCTGCTGGCCGCCGATTTTCTGCCGGATGCGGAAAATGCCATTCAGGCCGGTGCGGTTGATCATACTTTCATCCATGGTCAGTTCGACCAATTTGGAGGCTTTCAGCTTCGTGAGAACGACATCGTGTGGATCGCCGAACTTGAGAGTATCGAAAACAGCCGTTTCGTCCGGCACAGGCCCGTTAGCGAGCGGGTGCTTGAGATCGAGCCAATTCCTATCGCCAGGATCGAGTTCTGTGAGATCAATACTGAATTCTTTTCCTCCATCGAGGCGGACCGTGACACTGGCGGCATCGCGATTGACGAACTCTGCCTGGATAGAGCGAAGTCCGTCCGAGCTTTTCCACGGGCGTGTCTCGGCATGGAGAGGCACAGCACAGATGCTCGTGAGAGCAAATAAGATTCTCAGGTTCATGGGATCAGTGAATTCGGCCCGCTAGCATGGATGGACCAGATGGGCGGAATCTGGTGGAATGGAGAAGGTGCGTCAATGGTGTTAATTGGTGGACTTTGCTTCATGGAGTTGCCCGAAAGAGTGTTTCTAATCGGGCGTTCCATCGCGGGTGGGGCAACCTGACGCGGGCGTGCAGAAAACCTTCCGATCAATCACTTTATGCACCGGGAAATGAAGGGTGGTTGTATCTGATAGTTGAATTGTTTCGAAATTTCAGACGATGGATTGCGTCCATTCATTAGTGTCCTTAGTGAGGACGACGCATCAAGGATACGTCATTCGACCAATATACAAACGCTTGGAGGGGTCTATATTGTAGCGTCTTGCCCCTGTTCTAATGTGCTCCCCCTTTAAAAGTCTGCTGGATGGGATGATTGTCCCCGTGATCGCCCTCGCCGTCCTGTTCGGGTCGCGTCACATAGACGCGATCCCCGCTTTTGGCGTCGGCTTCCCGCCGACGGTGGGGAATTCACATCCCACGGCGCTAAATCCTAAAACCCAGATCACCACCCTCCCGACCGCCCGCGAGGCTGAAATGCTCAACTCGCACGAGCATACTGTAGCCGACGATCTGGCCACGCTCGATTTGTTGATTTCATGTTACCGCCTCCATCATAACGGAAACCCGGTGGGGACTAACGAAGAAATCACGGCAAGCCTCCTCGGCCACAATCCGAAGCACCTCGCCTATCTGCCCCAGAAGGGGTCTTTTCTCGACGCCCAAGGCCGCCTCGTGGATCGTTGGGGGACGCCGTATGTTTTTCAGGCCCTTCCGGGCGACCAGATGGACATCCGCTCAGCTGGTCCAGACCGTGAGATGTGGACCAAAGATGATAGGGGCCAACACTCAGGTGAATAGCGGGGCGGATTGATTTCAGTGGCCCTGCGGTTTTTGGCGCGGTTCCCATTCTTTTCTCGAACGCGAACGGACGGAAAGCACCACCGGAATACCCGGCGCGGGGTGGGCGGCGCGGTATTTATTGACGATGTAGGATTCGTAGCTGTTAGCCATGAGGCGCTTGTCGTTGACGAAGAGCACGATCGTCGGCACCGGGATGACGCTGTATTTTTCCTCCACGGCGGCGGTGGCGTAGTAGAGTTTGAGGCGTTTGCGGAGCTTGTTATCGATTGGCGGGGGAGTTGCTTCGAAAGCCCCTTGGAGGATGCGGTTGAGTTGGCCGGTGCCGGGAATGTTTTGCGCGCCTTTTTTGATTTTCAGGGCTTCCTTGAGCACGTGCTCCACCGAGCCACCGGTTTTCGCCGAGCAGGCGACGAACGGCGCGTAATGGAGGAAGAACAACTCTTTGCGGCAGTGTTCGGTGGCTTCTTCGAGGCGCGCGGTGCGGTTGGCTCCGGGGTGGAAGAGGTCGAACTTGTTCAGCACGATCAGGCAGGGTTTTTTCTCCTCCATGATGAGTTGGGCGATCTTCCGATCCATCGAGGTGATGCCTGCGGCAAGGTCGATGACGAGAATACACAGATCCGAGCGCCGGACGGCCTTTTCGGTGCGCATCGCAGAGAAAACTTCGACGGAGTTGTCGCGTTTTGCCCGCGGGCGGAGGCCGGCGGTGTCGATCAACGTGAAATTTTCTCCCGCAAACGAGTAGGGCAGATCGACGGCATCGCGGGTGGTGCCTGCGATTTCCGAGACGATGGTGCGCTCGTCCTTGAGGATCGCATTGACGAGAGAGGATTTGCCAGCGTTCGGCTTACCTACGATGGCGAGTTTGATGCCCACGGCTTCCGCGACGACTGCCTCTGCTTCGGTCTCAGAAACCAGCGGGGCAATCACGGCGTCGATTTCATCACAAAGGTGGCCGAAATTCCGGCCATGCTCGGCGGAGACGAAGACGCTGTTGCCCAGTCCAAGGCGGGTGAAGTCGGAATGCGAGGACTCGTGTTTGTCGTCGTCCACCTTGTTGATGACTAGCAGGACGGGCGGTTTCGCTTTGCGGAGTTTTTGCGCGAGAGCCTGATCCACCGCTGTCAGACCGGCATGGGCATCCACGACGAACAGAATCAGATCGGCAGTTTGCATGGCGATATCCGCCTCGATTGAGACTTGTTCGTCGAAACCATCTTCGATGCCGCCACCGATGCCGCCCGTGTCGATCAAGGTGCAAGCGACCTGCGTGGCCTGCGAAGGTGCGGCGATGCGATCGCGAGTGACGCCCGGTTGATCGTGGACAATAGCGATCTTCCGCCCAGCAAGGCGATTAAAGAGGGCGGACTTCCCTACATTTGGGCGTCCGACGATGGCAACAGTGGGCATAGGCGGGCATCAAATGGCGGAACGCAGCGAAGTGCAAGAGCGGAGAAATTCTCATTGGCGCGTTTTTCAAGCTCGGGATTCGGCGTGAAACTGCGGCAGATTGACCGGGGGCAAGTGCTCGATCCGAATATCGAGTGAGGTGGCTTCATCCAATTCCGGGGTCACTCGTCGGACTCCAGCATCCGGCGAAGTCGCTCCCTCTGCAAGGCACGGATGATGCGCATCAGCAGCAGCACGCAGATCACCGTCACCCCGAATTCAAAAACCGGAAGACTGCCACGCCCACGATCGCCGCCAAAAAATTTGATCACCCCCGGGACGTTTCCCAGCCCACGAGCCGCGCCAAGAAGCGCCAGCACGCCCGCGCCGATCAGCCCGTGCCATGGCATTTTCAGCGAAAAAAGCCCGCAGATGATCATTCCGCCACCGAGTGTAAGCGCGCCTTGAAAAAATCCCAACCACTCATCGCGAACCATCAGCTGGCTGGTCGCCACGCCCATCGCTACAATCGTCACACCGCAAACAAATACGAAAAACCGCATGCCGGAAGCTCGACCATCCGCCGCCGGCACGCAAGAGTTTACAAAGCCCGTCAATCCCGACTATATCTCCAGCGATGACTCAAATCTGGTGCAATGGCGAATGGCTCGACCCGCTCGATTTTTCAGCTTCTCTGATGGATCGTGGCTCGATTCTAGGACTGGGTTTGTTTGAAACGATGCTGGCCGTCGACGGAGTGCCGGTTTTCGTAGAGCGGCATCTCGCCCGCTTGCGGAGTGGCTGCGAGCGGCTCGGCTGGCATGTCATGCTTCCGGATCTCCAGGAAATCATCAATGAGCTACTCGTGAAAAACGGACTTTGTGTCGGACGCGCCAGAGTCAGGCTTGCCATGACTGCGGGCAGCGGGCCGATCGATGATCTTTCTCTCGGAACGTCGCCGCTGCTATGGATGGTGGCGCTGGCGATCAACGAGCCGCCCAAGGAAATCCAGGTGAATTTAGCACCCTGGCGGAGGAATGAACACTCGCCAATTGCCGGGCTGAAATGTGCCTCTTATGCGGAAAATCTCGTCGCCCTCGATCACGCCCGCCGACTCGGGTTTGAAGAAACGCTTTTTCTCAACACCGCCGGCCATCTGTGTGAAGCCGCCACCGCCAACCTGTTCATTGTGAAAAATGGCGTGCTGCTCACCCCGTCGCTGGAATCCGGTTGTCTACCGGGAATCACTCGCGCGGTGGTGTTGGAGCTGGCGAACCGTTGCCGGATCGATAGCCAGGAATGCATGCTGACCCCCGACGACTTACACTCGGCTGGCGAAATTTTTCTCACCTCCTCTATCCGCGGCTTGGAGAGTGTGTCGCGCGTCGGCGATCAGGTATATTACGACTATTCGGTCGCAAATCGTCTCAGGCAGTATTGGAAAGTCGAAATCGAGCGATACGGTTAGTCCGGAAACCTCGGTTTGACTTCAGACAAGTATTAGATCTTCATCGAATCCACCACAAACCACAAACCACCATGTCACGCCCCGTCACACTTTTCACCGGCCAATGGGCCGACCTCCCGCTCGCAGAACTCGCCCCGCTCGCTTATGAGATGGGCTACGACGGCCTCGAACTCGCCTGTTGGGGCGATCACTTCGATGTCGATGCGGCCGTCTCCAACAAATCCTATGTGAAGGAAAAATGGGAGCTGCTGGCAGACCATGGGCTCACTTGTTATGCGATTTCTAATCACCTCGTCGGCCAGGCGGTTTGCGATTTGATCGATGAGCGCCACAAGGCGATCCTCGCGCCGGATGTCTGGGGCGATGGCGATCCGGAAGGCGTCCGCAAACGTGCGGCGAAGAAGATGATCGCCACCGGCAAGGCCGCCCGCACGTTTTTTAATGCGAAGCCCGACCGCAAGGGCAAAGACGACTTTCCCGCAGTGGTCAACGGTTTCACCGGCTCCTCGATCTGGCACTCGATCTACGCCTTTCCGCCCACGTCCCAAGAGTATTATGAAAAGGGCTTCAAGGACTTTGCCAAACGCTGGCTGCCGATTCTCGATGCGTATGATAAACTCGATGTGAACTTCGCTCTGGAAGTCCATCCGACTGAAATCGCCTTCGACATCGCTTCCGCCCAACGCGCTCTAGCAGCGGTGGGGAATCACAAGCGTTTCGGCTTCAACTACGATCCATCGCACCTCGGC
>JBDTNJ010000461.1:0-5688 GCA_039933825.1 Luteolibacter sp. | reverse complement strand
TACGAACTTGGCAAGCGCGGCGGGAGTTTCCCGGACCACCTGAAGTCTGAAGCGGTCGATCTGCTGTTGGAAATCTCGGGCGTCCACCTGATACGACCAACGATTCCGGCCCCGGTGATCGTGATGGACGGCTCCGCGCGGACGATGAGCTGGGGGTTCCGCCGCTCGTTTGCACCCAAGGTGAAGGGGCGAGCGCCGGTGATGCGGACCATCGTCAATTCCCGCGAGGACAAGCTGGACGGGCGGATGTGGAAAAAGGCCTTTGCGGAAAGTCGTTGCATCATCCCGGCCTTCTCGTTCTTCGAGTGGGTGGACGACCACGGAAAGAAGGTCCCGTTGCGATTCTCCAGACCGGGCGATGGCTGGCTCTGGATCGCGGGCATCTGGGAGGATCATGAGGACCACGGCGAGTGCTTTTCCATGAACACCACGGAACCGAACGACGTGGTGGAGCCGGTGCATGACCGGATGCCCGCCGTGCTACAGGAATCGCAAATCGCGCCGTATCTGGCTGGGGAGCTGAACGAGTTCGGACCGTCCGCCGTGGGATTGGAATTTGCCGAGTCCGCGAATTTCCTGAAACCGACTCACAAAGAGGATCCCGATCTCCCCCTTCGTTTCGGTCCAACTGAATCTTAACCGAGCATTGCCGCCCCAATGGCAGCGCCGTCGATTTTTTCAGGGTCATTATTGCCTCAAATACCCGTTTGGCGGCGAGGCGGTCAGGCCTCCTCAATGCTTTCTTCAAGGCGGTTGGCGTAAATTGCCAGTTCAGCCCCCGTTTGTCTTGGCACCAGCCACATCCGATCTCCTGGCCGCCGTCGCCGACAATCGCGCTCCAGTCCAGTAGCGATCCGTTTTCGCTTGGTTAGAAACCAACGCTCGACCGCTTCAATTAGCTCACTGCGTTCGCTGGAAGATGATTGGCCTCACCCATCCCGTTTCCGGTGCGTGGGTTTGCGGGGTCAAGCTGGGTATCTGCACATGAAAACCAAACTCTCAAATCATTCCGTAATTGGAATCAAATCCCACGTTACCACCATCCTCGAATCCCACTACGATTCAAAAATCCATGACCTGCGGATTTCGCCGAGAAAGACGGGAAACTGCGTTCTCGCACGCTTCAGGACAAACGATGATCCCACCACCAAACGGAGCCGACTCTTTGGAACCTATCGAGGTGATGTTTGGATTGAAGGGCCGTGCGATCCTCATCTGGGTTCGTCCACCAACGACGCGGCGTGAAGTCAATATTCCTCATCTCAATCCATAACCCACCATTTCAAGTAAACCCTATCCATTCCACCCCACACCATGCAAACGCCCTCAATGAATTACCTAATCGAAAACCTGGACGACCACACGGCGAGGCTTGTGATCCGATGGAAACCCAACAAGAATACGACCCGCCGTCCCTCGCTGAGGAGACACAGCATCGATAGCGACGGAAAATGGATGACGCTGCCTGGCTCGGCATTCGGTTTCGACAGGACAAAAGCGTGCGCAATCGTGATTAACGTGCGGCGTGGCGACGTGATCTCCCTGAGCCACCGGGCCGAGAACAGGACAAACATGCAATGGAGCCACTTCCGTATCACACGAATGTTCGAAATGGAGACCATTCAAGTTGAAAACCGCGAACTTCAACCCGCAGATTGCGACTCCCACCTCTTCCCGGAAGCTGCGCTGCCAATTTCCCAGCTCGCGAACTGCGATGACGCCCTCCGCAATTTTCTAGCGAAACCGAAATCGCCGGCCTGGCTTAAGACCGCGATCTCTCGCCAGTTGGACGTCTGGAGACGAAACATGCCCGGCAAATTCCTTGATCTCGCCCCGAGTTGGGCCACAGCGGATGAGGTCGCCAATTCTGTAGAAATCAATCCCTTCGCGGCTCTCCGTTTTTTCAAGGACAAGCTATCTGCGGACCAGGTTGACCGCGCCGTCCGGCTGAGCATCGAAGGTGGGGTGCTGTTTGCATTTGAGCGTCTCACCCCTGCCCACATGCGCAAGGCATTGCGGGAATGTCCGGGAACTCTTCTCGCCAATCGCTCGGATTCGCTGAATGATGAACAGTTTGAGCACTGCGCCCGCTTCGATCCCTTCGTCGGCATCAAGATGAGGAATCAAGTATCGGCGGCTCGACACGCCATCCTGTTGGCGCGATCCTACACCCTTGCGTATCCCCGCAGCGACGGCCCCGCCCTTTCCGCATTTCAGGCGGAGATCGTCGAAAGTCTGATCAACTATCCCGAAGCCTGGTTGCGCGCTCACCAAGACAATTTCCGCTATCTAATCGAATCCCTAGGGAACTGGACCCATATCCGAATCGACCAAAACTTGCTTCAGGCACTACTCGTGGGAATGCCGAAAGAACACCAACCCATGGTGGAGCGCTATCTGGCAGAGAGCATCTAAAATTGAGCCTTCATACCACCCCTCCACCACTTTGTGTCAGGTGACTGGATCGAGACATCGCCGCAATCTGCGTAAATGATCACGGAGCGACACGCTGGCACCCTTCTCACAAACAGCCTGCTCCGCCAACAAATCCACCTACGTAGCCCCAGAACAATCCTCCGGTCTTGCAGTCCTCGAATTCGTCGCTCCCCGCGCGGGTACCCCCAGGATACGAACCGGTCTGACTAAGGGGCTCCGCTCCCGCGCTCGCCGCTTAGGCAAGGTTTCATGCGTTTGCATGGCCCTCGTTCTACTTGATTCTCGGGACTAGCGGCTTTTGGCGCATGTTTGGGGGAAATGCCGTGGCCTCGTCTTGAGGTGGAATAGAAGAAATCCGGCTCGGTGGCGCTTGCGCTCCTCCGGCTCCGATTTGGCCTTGGGTTGCCACATGAGGGAAGCAAGACAGCCGACCGGAGGCATTGACCCAAGCACTAATACGAACTAACCAATGATCCGAATATCCTTCGATACATCCACTGACTCAACAAACTCCATTGATCCTGAGGCGTGGCGGAAAGAAGCGGCTGCGATCCTATGTGAAACTGCCAGGCGAATCAAAAGCGGCGAGCCGATGCCATTGCTACTCTCTGACAGTAGCGGCGTATTGGTCGGCAAGGCCCGTGACCTTTCCTACCGTCCGGATCCACCACGACGTTAGTTAGGGTCATCGACCTCTTTCCCGGCAAACAAGTGTCTCCACCCGCTGTTGAACGACAAATTGCTTCATCAATTCCTCCGATTAACTTAGCGGGATCCCTACCCCAAGCTGCCGCACCGCAGCTCCCCTTGCTGATTTGCCTGCCAGTAAATTCCGCTGTTGGTTTCCAAACAGGTGAGCCAGCCGTCCCCGCAGGCCCACGTATCGATGCAAACCGCATGACCCAGATCCAGAGGCAGGCCCGATGTCTGCCGGGTGTGGCCGTAGATCATCCGACGCCCGGTGACGTGTGGACTGACCGCACCGCCGAGATGCTCCCAGAACAAGTTGTCGTCGAGCTGTTTCTCAAGCGGCAGATCAGGAACCACGTTCGCATGGACGAAGAAATCATGTTCCGCCAGGTGGTAGCGAATAGTCCCGGTAAGAAAGTCCCAGTGAGACTCGGGGACATCTTGGAAGCCAGACGACCCGTATGAGTCGAGCGTCGTGTCGCCGCCGTAAGAGATCCAGTCCAACAGCGATGACCGGTCTTCGCGTGCGCGCAGCATCATGATTTCGTGATTTCCGCGCAACGTCACCAACTGGCAGCGCTTCCGCAGGTCGAGCAGGAATTCGACCACCCCGCGCGAATCCGGTCCGCTATCCACATAGTCACCCAGAGTCACGACCGTGTCGCCGTCACCGAATGCCAGCTCGTGAGCCAGCACCTGAAGTGCTGTGAGGCAACCGTGAATGTCTCCGATGGCGAACTGGCGCATGGGATTGTTGTATCACCCTGTTTCCCCGGATGGCGAACGGACTTTCGCCCTCCGATCTGACGGCGTGATGAACCTGTTGTGAATCTCCGCTGAAATCTGCCACCGCGACATGCCATCTTCTTGCCACGAAACGGCACATGCGACTAAACGTCCGCCCGCGAATGCAGCACCGCCTCCACATCCGGCCAGCCCGGACCCAAACCCTTCCCCGCCCATCGACGCGCAACCGCGTGCTGTATGCCGGGCTGACGCTGGCCGCGGTTGCCGCCGGATTGCTTTGGCGGTCGAGCCTCATGCAGGTGCCACGCGCGGTGGCAAAATATGGTGGTGACGCGCTGTGGGCGCTGATGGTTTTCGTGGGCTTCGGTGTTCTCATTCCCCGCGCGCCTAAGCCCACTTAAGATCTGGGAACGCTTACGCCATATGTTTTTCGTATGCGCAAAGGATTTCGAGAATCCGCCTACGCCGATTTTCGACGTATTCCTCCCTGCCATCTACAGCGAGAAGTAGATTGAAGCAGTTTCCAGCCCAGGGAAGATAAATCGCTTTCGCATCCACCTGATACGTCCGACGATTCCGGCCCCGGTGATTGTGCGGGACGGCTCGGCGCAGACGATGAGCTGGGCCATGCGGTCTGCATTCCATGGGGTGAAACCCTACCTGTGAATTTGCATGTGTCCCCGGGGGCTGGAATTGCGTTGAATTCAGCCATGGACAAAAAAGCCCCCCTTCCCCGGCGCCCGAAGAAGGCCATTCCTATTGCTGTTCCGGAGACTCCGGCACCACGTCCAAGTGTGGCGTTCCCCATCGTGGGCATCGGCGCTTCCGCCGGCGGGCTTGAGGCGTTGGAGCAATTCATGCAGCAAGTGCCAGAGGCGAGCGGAATGGCATTTGTGATTGTCCAGCATCTGGATCCCACTCGGAAAGGGCTGATGGTCGAAATTCTGCAGCGGAGCACCCGCATGAAGGTGGTGCAGGTGAAAGACCGCATGCGGGTCAAGCCGGACTGCGTCTATGTCATTCCTCCCAACAAGGACATGTCGATCCTGCACGGAGTGCTGCATTTGTTCGCTACGGCAGGCGCTCGGGGATTGCGCCTTCCCATCGATTATTTCCTCCGCTCGCTGGCGCAGGACCAACAGCAGTCCGGGATCGGCGTGATTCTATCAGGGATGGGGTCGGACGGCACCCTGGGTCTGCGGGACATCAAAGAAAAAGCCGGACTCGCTTTGGCTCAGGAGCCGACTACGGCGAAATTCGACAGCATGCCTCGCAGCGTGATCGATGCCGGCCTGGCAGACATCGTGGCTCCGGCGGATGAGTTGCCGAAAAAAATCATGGCATTCCTGAAGCGCACGCCGCTGGTTGCGGAATCCGGACAGGCGGTGGATGAAAAATTGCAAGGAGGCTTGGAAAAAATCCTCATCCTTCTTCGCACGCGGGTGGGACACGATTTCTCATTCTATAAGAACAACACGCTTTACAGGCGCATCGAGCGGCGCATGGGCATCCATCAGATCGACAAGATCGCGGGCTATGTCCGCTATTTGCAGGAAAATCCGCAGGAGCTGGATCTCTTGTTCAAGGAAATGTTGATCGGAGTGACATCGTTTTTCCGCGATCCTCAGGTCTGGCAGTTGCTGCGCGAAGTGACAATTCCAGCACTTTTGGCCGGTCGGCCGGCAAGTACCCTGAGGGCCTGGGTCGCCGGTTGCTCGACAGGTGAGGAGGCCTATTCCTTGGCCATTGTGTTCAAGGAGGTGTGAGGCGGACCCGAAACTCCGACCACTGAAGAGCTAAACTAAGCTATGGTGA
>JBDTNJ010000460.1:0-6571 GCA_039933825.1 Luteolibacter sp. | reverse complement strand
TCTGATGGAGCTTGTCCATCACCTTGCCGCCGATGATGGCGGAGGGCACCTCGCTGAGGTGATCCTTGTGCAAATCTGTTAAAATCTCCTCCACTGCCCGATCCAGCCGATCCATCGGCACCGGCCGCTTCTCGCAAGCCTTGATCAAGCCGCTCATCAGCTTTTCGCGATTGAGCGCTTCCCGTGTGCCGTCCCGCTTGATCACCCGCAGCTCGGTGCGCTCGATCTGCTCGTAGGTCGTGTAGCGGTAAGTGCATTGCAAACACTCGCGCCGACGACGGATCGTTGTGCCATCCTTCGATGACCGGGAATCGAGGACTTTGTCTTTGAGAGAACCGCATTGGACGCAACGCATGAAAATGAATGGGCAACAACGGCGATCAGTCTGCACATACATCTGGTAGCGTCAACTCAAAAACTACGACACATTTAGTAGTTTGGGGCAAATGATCGGGATTTCCGAAGCGAACATTTTTGAAATTTCATGACACGGTTATGCCGCAGCACCTGCGTGAGCCAGCCGTCCGGACCGCGGTTTTTCCATCAGGAGGCGCTACCTTTGGCCGCCTGTTCATCGCGGATACCACCGATGAACAGTAGGGCCGCCGCCACAAAAATGCAGGAGTCGGCCACATTGAAGGAAGGCCACCACCCGAGGCTGCTTGGCACGATCTTGTCGTAGAGTGGAAGCTTGATGGAAATAAAATCCACCACGTAACCTTCCGAAAGCCGCTGCCAGAATCCGGCACCGGCATACTCGCTCAGGAGGAAACCCTGGATGAGTCTGTCTGTTAGGTTTCCGGCAATCCCGCAAAGAAGCAGGGCAACCGCGACCTTTGAAAGCGGATGACTGAACACGCCCTTCTTCCAAAAAATCCGGATCATCGTCAGCGCGAGCAGCGGAACGATTAGAAAAACCACCGGTGCCCATGCCGAGCCATTGCCGAAGCCAAAGGCCACACCTTGGTTGTGGACGCGCACGACATGGAAGAAATTCTCGATCACCGGAATGTCATGCGCCTCATCCGACCACGGTGGCGGCAGGTGGCTCACCGTCCAGAACTTGGTGATCTGATCGAGCACATAGAGCGGGAGAGTGAGAAGGAGGAGAAGCTTGGGAAATGTCATCATGAAAGTGCTAGGCGGAAACTGAAAGACTTGGACTACAGCCGCAAGCGCCAAAGCCATAAGCCTCCAACCCAGCCGCTGTCCAGGGGCTCCTCCGCGAGGGCGCTGAGTATTGACTTTACTAGAGGATCTGCGGAGGGCCGCAATTGCCTGATGCGGAGATTCCTACCTGTGATGTGGCGAGGTTGACCACAGGGCATTCTGCGAATTTCATCGACAGCAGTGATGAAATTCAATGGGGTTTGCACGCTGTTTAAACTGATCCTGATCGATGAAATACAACCTGATGCTCGGCGGCCATCTCGCTCCGCTCCTGTTGGCGGCCGGCGTTTTCTCGCCAGTTCTTGCCTTGGCCTTGGAATTCTCCACTGCCGAGGCCCCGTCCTCCCAAAGCAGCTTGAGCCCGGCACCGCCCCAAGTCCCAGTCAATCTCGGCACGTTTGATATCATCATTAATGCGGGTTCCGGACTCTCCTCGAACCTCCCCGCTCTGGCCGCGTTCAACCGGGCAGCGCTCCAGTGGGAGGCCTATTTTTCGGACCCGATTACTGTCAATATCACGGCCAATCTGGGTGCGCTGGGGACCGGCATCATCGGTTCGACCAGCTCCGTGATTTTGCAAGGCGGTTACGATGAGATCCGAGATCAGGTGGTGGCGGATGCATTGGATGAAGCCGATGACCTGGTTGCCACCTTGTTGCCAACTGCCGCGCAGTTCGCAGCAACGCTTAAACCGGGTTCGTCGTTATCCGGTAATCTTTTCGCGACAAAAGCCAATCTGAAGGCAATGGGCTTTACCGGCCTAGATACCGATTTCGGCCCGAATGATGCCACACTTACCTTCAGCAATACCTTTGCTTTCGATTACGATAACAGCGATGGCGTGGGGCCTGGACTGCTTGATTTTGAAACCGTGGCCTCGCATGAAATCGGTCATGCGCTCGGCTTCATCTCAGCGGTGGATGCGGCAGATGCGGGAGTGACGAGCATCAGCCCGTATGTGCTGGACCTGTTCCGTTTCCGCAACGGCGCGGCATCCGACCCTAGCACTCTCGCAGAGTTCACTAACAATGCCCGCGATCTGGTTCCCGGGCAGCCGGGAATTTTTGATGACTTAAATCACGAGTGGTTGATGTCCACGGGGCTGAACGCGGGAGATGGGCGGCAAGCGAGTCATTGGAAAGCCGATGAACTCACGGGCAACTTGATAGGTATTATGGATCCCACCTTGGCGACCGGCGTATTTTATGGTGTCAGTTTCGCGGATCTCCGGGCGCTGGATTTGATCGGCTATGATATCATTCCCGAGGCCTCTCCGGTTGTTCTATGCGCTATTGCCGGAGCATTTTTTCTTACCCGCCGGAACCGCTGTCTGGCGGTCTCTTGAAAGCCTGCCGCGAGCTTTTTAAGTTTAACCGCCGGGTAGGGGTTGCGCCGATGGGGGGTAAGCGCTACAGCATGGTCCATGAAATACCTGCTCATCTGCTTCCCGGCCCTGTTGATTTCGGCGCTGCCGCTCGCCGCTGCGGAGGAGAAAGTGAAGCAAGCGATCATCGCTGTTTACGACCTGGAGGGACCGGTTTCGGAATCCGGGAAATCCGGGCAAGAGCTGATGGATCTATCGTTGAAAGGATCCAGGCCGCTCACGATGCTCGAACTAACACAAAGCTTGGGGCAGGCAGTTTCGGATGAGGCAGTGAAAGCGGTGGTAATCGATGCGGATGGCGCCGAAGCGGATTTTTCCCAAGTTCAGGAAATCCGGACACAGCTTCTCGCCCTGCGCGATGCCGGAAAAGATGTGTGGATCTACAGCGAGCATCTTTCGAATCGTACGGCCTTGCTCGGCAGCGCGGCCAATCATTTCACATTGATGCCCGAGGCGGATTGTGACTTCCATGGCATCCGTTCCGAATCGATGTATTTCAAGGGAATGCTGGACAAAATCGGCGTCCGTGCCGATGTGATTCACATCGGCGATTTCAAGAGTTTTGGGGAGAATTTCTACCGGACGGGTCCCAGTGACTACGCGCTGAAGCAGGAGGAAACGTTGATCGATTCAATCTACGATCAAATCATACAACTGGTGGCGGGTGGCCGGAAATTGAAGCAGGAAGAGGTTCGGGCCCTCATTGACGATGGCTCGCTAACACCGAGGCGGGTGGTCGAAGCTAAACTCGCCGATCACTTGATGTATCGCACGGATTTCGTAAAAAAACTCCGCGAAACCTACGGTGAGGATGCTGTCTTCGATCGAAGTTACGAACTCCCGGATCTAAATGGTCCGGAGATCAACGGGCTCATGGACTTTTTCAAATTGATGTTCAGCGGGTCCGATCATGGCAGATTTCGCAACGATTTTGTCGCGGTGGTCGCGCTGGAGGGGGATATTACGGATGAATCCATCGCGCCGGTTAGGTCGCAGATTCTCAAGCTCGCCAAGGAGGGAAAGGCCAAGGCTCTTGTGCTTCGCGTGAATTCGCCCGGCGGCTCGGCGCTGGCCAGCGAGGTCCTCTGGGAAGCGACCGATGAATGGAAAGCGACCGGCAAGCCCTTCGTTGTATCCATGGGCGGCGTGGCGGCCAGCGGTGGCTACTATGTTTCAAGTGGCGCGAACCGCATTTTCGCGGAGGCGGGCACCATCACCGGATCCATCGGCGTGGTGGGCATGAAATTCGTGGTCGGTGAGGCGATGGAAAAAATCGGTATTACCACCCATACCATCCAGCGCGGCAAGAACGCTGGTGTGATGAGCATGATGCGTGGTTTCACTGATGACGAAGCCAAGGTGATGCGGGACTCAATGACGGCAGTTTATAGCACCTTCAAAAAGCGCGTGACCGATGGCCGCGGCAAGGCATTAAAAGGCGATCTCGAATCTCTGGCAGGTGGTCGTGTTTACAGTGGGAAAGATGCGTTGGAAATCGGTCTCGTCGATGAAATCGGCGGGCTCCACCAAGCGATCGCCTACGCCGCCCGCGAGGCAAAAATGGAAAAACCGGAAGTCAAACTCTTGCCCGAACCCAAGAGTGGGCTCGAAGGTTTGTTCGCTCCTCCCGCGAAGGAGGACGACGATGAAATCATTCATGCCTCGGTAAAACCGGATGCCTCGGTCAGGTTGCAAGCCATGATCAAAGGCAGTGGGGTTCTTGATGCGCTGCCCGCGCCCGCACAAGCCAATGTGAAACGCCTCGCCTCCCGGATCGAAGAATTCCAGAAGTGCCAGGTGCTTCTGCTGGGACCTGACGTCGATCTCCGGTGATTTTCCAAGGATGGACTCTGGACGCGGGCGATTCCGGCACCTACACCTCGGGCATGACCGTTCGCACCCGATTCGCACCTTCACCCACCGGCTATCTGCACGTCGGCGGGGCGCGTACTGCTTTGTTCAACTGGCTTTTCGCGCGCAAGCACGGTGGGGTTTTTGTCCTGCGCGTGGAGGATACCGATGAGGCACGGAACACGGAAGTGGCGCGTCAGGCGATTTTCGACGGGATGAATTGGCTGGGACTCGATTGGGATGAAGGCCCGGAAAAGGGCGGAAATTTCGGCCCTTACTATCAGAGCGAGCGGAAGGGAATTTACGACAATTGGTTTCAGAAACTCGTTGATGCCGGGCGCGTCTATGAGGACGGCGGTGCGTGGCGTTTTCGTTTTGATAGGAAGCCGGTGACGATGAACGATCTGGTTTGCGGCGAGGTGACAATCGATTACCGCGATGAGTCGAATACGCCGGACATGGTGGTGAAGCGTTCCGACGGTTCCTACGTGTTTCATTTCGTCAACGTGGTGGACGATCTGGAAATGGAGATCACCCATGTCATCCGTGGAGAGGATCATTTGATGAACACGCCGAAGCATCTTCAGCTCATCGAGGCCTTCGGTGGAGTGGCTCCGAAATACGCGCACATTCCGTTGATCCTGAATCCGGACGGCTCGAAGATGTCGAAACGCGATGAAGGCGCGGCGGTGGGGGATTACCCGCGGCAGGGATTTCTATCAGGCGCGGTGGTGAATTTCATCGCGCTGCTGGGTTGGAATTCGAAAACCGAGCGGGAAATCTTCACCCTCGCCGAACTTGCAGATCTTTTCACTTTGGAAAACGTAAATCGCTCGCCCGCGCGATTTGATCTGGAGAAATGCAAGTGGGTGAACCAGCAGCATCTTATTTCTGTCAGTGTGGCGGACTTCGCGATCGCCGCCCGGCCATTTGTGGAAGCGGAGGGCTTGCCAATTCCGGAAAACTTCGAGGCAGTGATGGCGGCGGTGAAGGATAAGGTTCGTCTTCTGAGCGAGGTGCCTGCTGCGGTGGATTTCCTGCTGAAGGATGATTTTGAATTTGATGGGGAAGCGGTGACAAAAGTGCGTGGAAACGTGGCGGCTGGCGGGCTTTTGGATCTGCTGGCTGGGAGTTTTGAAATGATTCCCGACTGGTCTGCCGAGGCGGCGAAAGCGGCGCTGAATGATGTCGCCAAAGCGGCGGGAGCCAAGCCGGGGCAACTGATGTTTCCATTGCGTGTTGCTCTATCTGGGCGTGCTCACGGTCCTGATCTCGGGGATGTCCTCAATTTGCTAGGGAAAGATCGCTGTGTGGCGCGCGTTCGCAATTTCGCACTAACACTCGGATGAAGGAGGTTTACACCATCGACGATCTCGCATCTCGCGAACTGCTGGACGCAGGGACTGGCAAGCCTGCGAAACTTGCGGTGATCGGTCATCCGATCGCGCATTCGGCATCGCCAAAAATGCATCAGGCGGCGCTCGACGCGGAGGGGATCGATGCGCGTTATATCCGGGTCGACATTGAGCCAGGGCAAGTCGGCGAGGCATTTGCAAGGATGCGGGCGTTGGGCTTTATTGGCTGCAACGTGACGGTGCCGCACAAGGTGGAAGCGATGGAACATTGTATCATGGATGGTTATGCCGGTATGATGGGCGCGGTGAATACCATTCGGTTCGATGACAAGACCACTTCCGGCTTTAATACAGACGGCCCTGGATTTGAATCTGCCATCCTTGATGACTTTGATGTCAGTTTACGCGAATTGAAAGTCGCCGTGGCCGGAGCGGGTGGAGGGGCGGGATCGGCCATAACAACGGTGTGCTTTCTATCAAAAGTTCCGAAGCTGGTCATGATTAACCGCACACTCGGCAAGTTGGAACCCATTGTAACGACGTTTACGAATATCAGGAAGGATTTCCAAGTCATCCCGCTTTCCTTCGATGATCCATCACTGGCGGATGAATGCCTCAGCTGTGATCTGATCGTGAACACCTCGTCAGTGGGTTTGAAAATCGGCGATCCATCGATTCTCCCCGCGAGCTGCCTGAAAAAGGAACACCTCGTTTACGACACCATCTATCAACCACCGCTAACGCCACTGCTTGCCATAGCCAATGAACTGGGCTGCCGCACTTCAAACGGACTTTCCATGTTGATTCATCA
>JBDTNJ010000459.1:0-4499 GCA_039933825.1 Luteolibacter sp. | reverse complement strand
GTCGAGCCTTCCGCGCGCTCGCTGGTGCAGGCCGCCATCGACAGGGATCCCCAGCGCGTCGGCTGGTTGTTGGATGTCGGGGTTTATACCGAACAATGTGATGCAAAAGGCCGCACGCCTATTAGGATTTCGATAGAAAGCAGCGACCTAACATCGACGTTCAAGCTGCTCGACGCAAAGGCAAATGTGAATGCCACCTTACCGGATCAGTCCAGCATCCTCGGCGTCGCCGTGGAGCGGGGTGAATCGGCGATCGTCGAAAAACTCCTCGCCGCGGGCGCCCGCACGGATGGCCTCATGCCGGATGGCGAGAAAATCCTGCCATGGGCCATCCGCCAGGGCCGCCTGGTGTTTGTTAGGGCGATGATGAAAGCGGGTGCCGATCCCCACCAGAAGGACCGTGTAGGAAATCCGTTGTTGCACGTCGCCATGGAAGCCGGGCGGCGGGACATCGTGGATTCCTTGATAGATCTCGGGGCCGATCCGGGTGCCACCAATGCCGCCGGAGAAACCACCATCCAACTCGCGTTCCGCCATTCCTGGCTGGATGCCGTGCCGCAGCTGGCCGCAGCCGGTGCGGATCCGGATGCCCGTTGCCCCGATGGCAGCACACTGTTGGAAAAAGCGGTGGACAATGGAAATTGGCAACACATCGGGTTGCTCCTCAAAATCGGAGCCAACCCTAACTATTCCTCGCGGTCAGGAACATCGGGCACGCCGCTCGAACGGGTGTTTGCGAGCGGAAATACCGCGCTCCTTGAGGGTTTTCTCGCTTGTGGCGCAAAGCCGGCAAACGAAAACTGGGATCCGTGGTTATGGCGGGCCTTTCAAAATCGGGATCATGAAGCTGCCCGGCTTCTTCTCCGCTACGGCGCGAAGGCCACCCACCGGGGCGCGGACGGCCTTCTGCTGGTGGAAAAAGCAGCGATCGCACACTGCGGTTCCTTCGTGAAACTATTGCTGGACTACGGAAACCCCGTTGGTTTCGCCCTGCCGGTTTCAAGTGCCCGCGGGGATTACCAGATGGTCAGCCTGCTTCTCGCCTGTGGTGCCGAACCTAATCTAACATTAATTCCCACCCGGGATACCCCGCTGAGTCTGGCGATCCGCAACAAGCACGATCTCGTCGCAGCCACCCTCATTCAGGCCGGCGCGGATGCCAGCCTCCCTTTGCCGGAAGGCCAGACGGCCTTTCATCTCGCGATCGCCAGCGCATGCCAGCGCACGGTGAAGGAGATGCTCGATGGAGGCACCAATCCTAACACTCCGTTCATCAGTCCCGTATCCCCGGCCTTTCTGAAATGCGTCCGTCCCGGCACCCTGCGTTGGGCACTCAAGTATGATCGTAACGTCACACCGCTGATGCTCGCCGTGGATTCAGGTGAAATTCAAACCGCCCGTTATCTCATCAAGGCCGGTGCGAAAACCCAAGTGTGGACACGCCCGTCAAACTTCTGGCCCATGAATTTCGCCACCGACCGCAACGACATCGGAATGATGCGTCTGCTCCTGGGCAGAGACCCACTGCACGAGGACCGCCAAATCATCATCAGCCTTTCCGAGCAACGCGCCCGACTGCTAGATTCCGCCGGGAATGAGGTTTTCGCCACCAAGGTTTCCACTGGCCGCAAGGGGTACTCCACACCTACCGGGGAATTCGTTATTACGGACAAGTATCGCGATTGGAAATCCACCATCTATCACGCCAGCATGCCCTACTTTCAGCGGCTCAATTGCGCCGCCTTCGGAATGCATCAGGGCGTCGTCCCCGGCTACCCGGCTTCGCACGGCTGCATCCGCGTGCCTACGGAAAATGCCGCCAGACTTTTCACGCTCACCCAAACCGGTGACCGCGTTCGAATCATACCCTAACCATTAATTCCGGCATGGACCTGCCGCACACGATGCAACCTGCAATCTGCTGCGGGTCCTGCAGCGCGGAATCAGGTTTCCAGCGATCGACTGATCTTGCCATCCGGGTTTGGGGCTCGTCATGACCGGGCACCCGCCTTTTTCGAACCCTCCCTCCCGCCTCTGGGAATCCTATCAAAAGGAAAATGGCCACAAAAACCCGTAACCTGTTGAGGTTCAGGCTCAGACGGGGGGTGATCTAGCGGGCAGTCGTCTGCCGGGATTTGCTTGAATTCAGGCGACTTGGACAAATTGAAGAGACAAGATTGCGCCCGGCAGGGTTTTAAGCGACAAGAAGTCGCACCACATGACCCAGCTTTTGATTGATCCTGCTCGCCGCACCGGTTGTGACGACATTCCTGCCCTGACCGAAGTCCTGCGCTCTGCTGCCCAACGCCAGCGATCGCCGATCGATGATGTGCTGGATTCCGGCGTGATCGACGAGGAGCGCTACATGCGGGAATTGGCGCATGACCTAGGTATTGAGTGGCTGGACAGCATTCCAATGGCGGAGGTGCCCTTGCCGCTGCGCGAGGCTTGCGGACCGCGTTTGGCGCTCAGGCACCGCTTGTTGCCGGTGGCGATTGAGGGTGAGGGCGATCACAAGCGATTGAAGCTCTGCACGTTTGATCCATTCAATCTGATCGCCCGCCAAGCGGCCGCACAGGAGCTTGCTCTGCCGATCGACTGGTGCATGGCATCCAGAAAACGGCTGCACGAAGCGCTCCGGCGCTTGTACGGGGTGGGTGCGGATACGTTCGAGCAGATTTTGGAAGGCCGCGATTTTGACTACGACCATCTTGAATCCGGGGAAGACGAGGCCAACGTCATCGACCAAGACGACGATGAAGAGGCTTCTGTTGTCAAATTTGTCAACCAGATCATCCGGGAGGCGCTCGACCAGCGGGCGACGGATATCCACGTGGAGCCGCTGAGTACGAATCTGCGCATCCGCTACCGGATCGACGGCCGTTTGATCGAAGTAGCGGTACCGGAAAACATCAAGGCGCTGCAGAGCTCGGTGATCGCGCGTTTGAAAATCATGGCCCGCCTCGACATCGCCGAGCGCCGCGTGCCGCAGGACGGACGGATCAACCTTCAGTTTGAAGGAGCGACGATCGACGTCCGGGTCGCCACCGTCCCCACCGTCGAGGGCGAAAGCGTTTCCCTGCGTCTCCTCAACCAAGAGAAATTCAACATCGCCAAGCTCGGCATGGAGTCCTTCGTTCAGAAAAAGATCGAGACGCTGCTCCACCTGCCTAACGGCATCATCCTGATCACCGGTCCGACCGGATCGGGTAAATCCACCTCGCTCTACTCGTTTCTCAGCGAGGTGAACCACCCCGAGCGGCGTATCGTCACCGTCGAGGATCCGGTGGAAAACAAGCTCGTCGGCGTCATGCAGATCGCCGTGAAAAACGAGATCGGCCTGACCTTCGCCACCGCGCTGCGTTCCATTTTGCGGGCGGACCCGAACATCGTGATGATCGGGGAAATCCGGGACCTTGAGACGGCGGAAATCGCCATTCGCGCATCGCTGACCGGGCACCTGGTTTTTTCCACGCTTCACACGAATGACGCGCTCGGTGGCATCAGCCGTCTCGTCGATATGGGCGTGGAACCTTTCCTGGTGTCGGCCGCGGTGCGGGCTTTCCTCGCCCAGCGTCTCGTTAGAAAACTCTGTTCGCATTGTAAAACCCCGCGCGAGGTGAGCGATCAAGACCGCCGCGATCTCGGTATCCCGCTGCATATTCCAGGGCAGGCATACTCGCCGAAAGGTTGCGACCGCTGCCGCATGACCGGTTTCTCCGGCCGCCTCGCGATTTACGAAATCATTCTCATCACCCAGCCGATGCAGGAGCTCGTCGCGCATCGCGCGCAGTCGAACGACCTCCGCGCTCAAGCGGTCAAGGACGGTTATGTGCCGATGCGTGAATACGGCTGGTTCAAGGTGATGAAGGGTGAAACCACCATCGAGGAAGTCATTTCCGTCACCTCCTCCGATGTCGGTGGTGGCGAATGATGTTAAATGTTAATAGTTAGAAGTTAAAAGTGATGAATCCGAAATGCACCCTGGGACGCAAATTACTTCCCCAATAACTTTTAACAAGGAACTTCTAACTCAATCCAAATGCCCCTCTTCGCCTACAAAGCCCTCGCCGCCAACGGTTCCGTCACCACTGGTGAACTCGACGCGGCGGATCGTCCTGAAGCGTTGCGCATGCTGGACCGCAAGGGCCTGCAGCCGGTCAATCTGAAGGAAACCACGGGTGTGGTTACCGCGAAAAAAACCACGGGCAGCGCCAAAGCGAAAGCCGAGGAGGCCAAGAGCAACAGGGACAAGCCGGAAGCAAAGGAAACCGTCATCCCCGAAGGCCCGATCAAACTGAAACGCGCGGAAGTGGTGCTGTTTACCGAGGAGCTTTCCGACATGCTCAGTGCAGGGCTTCAGTTAGAGCCGGCGCTCAAGTCGATGGAAAACCGCCAAGAGTTGGGAAATCTCAAGGCCGTTTCCTACAAGATCCGCCAGATCGTGCGCGATGGAGTGAATTTCTCGGTTGCCTTGAAAAAAGTGAGTCCCAGCTTCG
>JBDTNJ010000458.1:0-4231 GCA_039933825.1 Luteolibacter sp. | reverse complement strand
CTTCAATGGGTAATTTTAATTGTCGTCAGGGGGTAATTGTAATTGTCGTCGCACAAAAGGAAAAGGTCAGGGCGATGGCGATGGTGGCGCCCCACCGCCACCTCCTGCCGAGTAAGAGGATTCCTCCGGGTTCCAATCACGGCTCCACGACCGGTCCTTCCGGTTGTGGGGCCCTTTTGGTTTTAAGGCTTGGGAAGGTATGAGATCGTGGGGCGCCTGCCGGCCCTTACCGCTTGAATTTCAGTGAAATCGGCAATTCCCCAACCGTTGGGCAGGTTAGATTGACGGCCCCGGAAGGCTGGGCTACTTCTGCCCAGTTATGACCTTCAGGTGTTTTCGTATTCTTTCCATCCTCCTTGCGCTTATCGGCATGGCCCATGCGCAACTGGCGACCACCTTGAACGTCCGGAAAAAACAATTTCTCGCCGGTGAGCCGGTGCTCGCGGTCGTCACCATCACCAACCACGCGGGTAAGGATCTGACCTTTGCCAGCGACGGACGCACGCAGTGGCTGGATTTCATCATCACGGATGGCCAAGGCAACTCCGTCACGCCACGGGGCAACACGATGTTTGGCAAAATGACCATCAAAGCAGGGGAATCGCTGGCCCGCGAGGTGGATCTCACCCAGCATTTCATCCTCACCGAGCCCGGAAACTTCAGCGTCGGAGCGGTCATTCACATGCCCGGAAATGCCAAAGAAGGCACCTCCACCAATCGGGTGCTTTTCAACCAAAACCCGGGCCTCCTTTATTGGTCACAGTCCGTCGGCATCCCCGGGAGCTCCAACCAAACCCGCAAATTCCACATCATCAACTTCGCCGGTGACCAGAAAACCCAAATCTACGCCCAGGTCGTCGATGGCCGGACCGGCCAATTTGTCCGCACGTTCCTCCTTGGCGATGTGCTGATGCTGCGCAAGCCCCTCGTCACCGTGGATCGCTCGCAACACATGCACGTCATGTTTCTCGCCACCCCGACCATGTGGGTGCATTGCGAGGTCGATACCGATGGAAAATTAGTCAACCGCGAGATTCATCAACGGGGCGACCAAGGCGACCCTCAACTCGTGACGTTTGCCGATGGCAGCGTCCGGGTGGCCAACAGCATTCCCTACGATCAAAAGGCCGCCGCCGAGGAAAAAGCGAAGATTCGCAAGGCATCCGATCGCCCCGCCGCCACCTACTAATCCATCTCAAGGGCGGAAACCTCGCAGTTTTCAGCAAATCATCTTTACAATTTTAAAAAATATCAATATATCTTAACTGTTTTTAAAACCGTAGTTTCTTATGAAAACACTTTCCAAATTTCTCATCCTCGCCGCCACCTGTCTGATCGGGGCGGTGGCACACGCCGCTAATTTCAGAACCGTAGTGATCGATGCCGGGCACGGCGGACATGACAACGGTGGCCAATGGGGGCTGGTATATGAAAAGCACCTGGCCCTGGATACCGCCTATCGTCTCGAGGGTAAATTAAAGGCCCTCGGCTACAACACGGTGATGACCCGCCGCAGTGATTACTTCATTTCACTCCCCCAGCGCGTGAGCACAGGGAATAGCTGCCGGAATGCGATTTTCGTGAGCATCCACTACAACTACACTTGGAAACCGGACGTCAGCGGCTTGGAAACCTTTTATTCGACCAGCCAAAGCAAACCGCTTGCCGATTACGTTCACAACAGTCTGATGCGCCGCACACGGACGGTGGACCGCAAGGTGAAGTATGCGCGCTTCTATGTGATCCGGAATTCCACCTTACCCGCCATTCTCGTTGAAGGCGGGTTCGTCAGCAATGCTCCCGAACGCAACCGGATGAAGTCCGCCTGGTTCCGTGATGCGATCGCCCAAGGGATCACGGATGGCATCCAGCGCTATCGCAGCGCAATGTAAAAGCCACCCTCGCGGCGGCGAATTTCTCAAACCCGGCCAAATCCGCCATGATGGGCGCAGTCACCCTCTCCGAAATGCGTGCCGCAGAGGCCGCGGCGAAAGCGAATGGTTGGTCGGAAGAGCAACTCCTCAATGCCGCAGGCGAGCGGCTTGGCTTGGCCATCGCCCGATTTTTTCCTCATCCGGGAACTGCCATCGCTTATTTGGGAAAAGGCCACAATGCGGGTGACGCACTGGTCGCGTTGAGAGTTCTCCGCGATCAATTCGGCTGGAAAATCGCGGCCCGCAGCGCATTCCCCATCCCTGCGCTTGCCCCGCTCACGCTGAAAAAATGGGATGAGCTCGGTCTCCGCCTGCCGCTGGATCGCATTCCGGCGTGGCGCGATTGGAAGGGCCCCCTCCTCCTGCTGGATGGACTTCTCGGGAGTGGCGGCTCCGGCGGACTGCGCGAGCCCTTGCTTGAGTTTTCACAGGAAATGGAATGGCTTCGCCAGCATGCGGGAGCGCGGGTGGCTGCTGTCGATCTGCCGTCGGGCATGAATCCGGATACCGGTGAAATCCCACCTAACACGGTCACCGCCGATGTGACCTTCATGATCGGCATTGCTAAGATCGGCCTGTTACGAGGCCGTGCGGCGGATGCCACCGGAGCCTTGGCGCTTGTCCCCGTCGAGGCGCTAACCGTTGGATACCGCAGCGATCTGGAGCCGATCACTCCGCAAACCTTGGATGTGGGAAAAAAGCCACGGCCCTTCGATTTTCACAAAGGCATGGCCGGACGGGTGGCGATCCTCGCAGGCTCGGAAAAATACAGCGGCGCGGCAGTCCTAGCAGCCAGCGGCGCACTGCATGGTGGTGCCGGGCTCGTCACGTTGCATGTGCCCGAGCATATCGCCGCTAACATTTCCGCCAAATGCCCGCCGGAAATCATCGTCCGCGGGTATTCCGATCCCCGCGAAGTGATGGAATTCCCATGCGACTCTCTCGTCACCGGCTGCGGCCTTGGCGAGCTCAGTGATGAAACGGCCGACCGTCTGCTAGAACTCATTTTCAAATCCCCCGCCCCAGTCGTCATCGATGCGGACGCCATCAACCTCATCGCCAAACGCGATCAAAGCCACCTGCTCTCGGAAAAACACCTCATCACCCCCCACCCTGGCGAATTCAAAAGGCTAGCCCCTGAGCTGGCGGAAAGAAGCCGGGAAGATGCCGCTCGAATTTTCACCGATCGTTTCCCCGCGACCCTGCTCCTGAAAGGCTGCCGGACCATCGTCACCCGCCAAGGCCAGCCGCTCTGGTGCAATACGACCGGCACCCCCGGCATGGCCAGCGGCGGTCAGGGAGATTTGCTAGCGGGCGTCATCGGAGCCAGGCTCGCCGCGGGCGATCCGCCAGTCGATGCCGCCTGCTTGAGCGCCTGGCTGTGCGGACGGGCTGCGGAAATCTCGCTGATTGAAGCGCAAATTTCCGAGCAGTCATTGACAGCCACTGATGTGTTAGCTCATCTCGGCGCGGCCTATCGGGACTGGCAAACGTCCGCCCGCTGAAGCCTGCAGGCTGTAGCCAACCGAGCACAACCCGGGGGTCTACTTAGGGGTCAGTCAGTCCCAAATAACAGACATTGAGAATCCGCTAGATTACCTGAGATTACCCTTTGTCCCACTCGGGTCAGTCCTCGCGGGTTCACATGTTCCTTTTTAGGAAAAAAACTTTTGCACAGGGTGGCCGGGAACATGGCACCTCGACGACTAAACAAGGCGTTGCGGCGAGACGCCGCAACCACGTTCGCGCGGGCCTAAGGCATCACCCGTCCATTTTCAAAAACTCCCGAGCCGCCGCAGTGATCCCTTCCACTTCACCGATTGAGAAACTCTTTTTCCCATCGAACGCCCATACGGTCCCGGGCCATGCGGGGTCATCGAGAAATCGCCCTACGATATGAACATGCATGTGCCGCACCTGATTGCCGATGCAAGCGACGTTGAGTTTTTCCGGCTCGAAATAGCTGGAAACAAATTCGGAGACTTGGCGCAACGCCAGCATCACTTCAATATAGTGACCCGGCTCCAACTGATGCAGATCCTCAATCCCTTCCTCCACCTCAGGCACCAGCAGGAACCAAGGAAACAGCGCGTTGTTTTTCAAAAGCAAAACACAGCCGCCCAGTTTGCCGATTTCAAAACCGCCCGCCGCCAGCCGTGGATGAAGTTCAAATGCCATGGAAATATTCAGACAGGCAGTTCCGGATCCGTCATTTCGTTAGATACGCTCAAGAAATGATTTTCCGCATCGGAATCATGTTGGAATATTCGAAGCCCTGCTTTTTGAAAAACTCCTGG
>JBDTNJ010000457.1:0-4989 GCA_039933825.1 Luteolibacter sp. | reverse complement strand
GGCGTCTCGCCGCCAAGTCCCAGAAAGAGCAGCGTTGCGGCGAGACGCCGCAACCACGTCCGCATATTCTATCTGTCAGATTGGATTTTACGCGTCACTAGGCCGTTTCGGAGGCATCCCGCCTCCTGCATCTCCCCGCCAGAGCTCGCAAGCGTGCGCCGCGAACCCGGCCCCAAACGCCGTCAGCCACAGCCGCCGATCCTCCGGATGTTCTCCCGCCAGCCTGCGTTCCAGCGCGAACAGCACGGATGGACTGCTCATGTTCCCATGGTCCCGCAGCACCTCGCGAGTTTCAGTTAGCTTGAAGGGCAGCGCGGTTTCCAAGGCCTCCACCACATCACGCCCGCCCGAGTGGGCCAGCACCTGATCCGGCTCGCCCTTGCGCTTCGCGAACAACCCGGCTACGGCTTCGGCTGCCAGATCCGGAACCGCGCGGTGGAGCTGGTTCTTTAATTTCCCCGCCGAGTTCACAAAACGAATCTTCTCCCGCTCTTCCGGGCGGTGCGTGGTCGTGAAATGGCCCGCCTGCCAATCTCCGGCGGCACCCTCTGCCGTCCAGATCGCCGCCGCCGCGCCATCGCCGAAGAGGCAGAGGCTGATCAAAACCCCCGGGTCATCGTTCGCATAAAAGGCCGCGGAGCAGATTTCCACCGCAACGGTTGCGACCACCGCCTGCGGATTCGCTGCTAGAAACCCTTGTGCCGCACGCAGCATCGGAATCGCCGCTCCGCAGCCGAGTCCGACGAGATCCGCTAGATAGACGTCATGACGCATTCCCGATTGTTCCGCCACGTGGCTCGATACTCCGGGGCAGAGATAGCCGCTGCACGTGCAGATGAATAGTGCGTCCACGTCCGCCGCCACGCGGCCGGATTTTTTCAAAGCCGCCCGCAGCGCCGCACTGGCCAGTGGCGGGGCTTCGCGCTCAAAACTGTTATTCAGCTCCTCCGCACCGTGGCCGAAGGATGATTCGATCGAATCGACCGCCAGATTGCGCCGCTCGATTCCTGAGTTCCCGTTGCCTAGGATTTTCTCCATCAGCGCTGCCGATCTCGGTTTGAGAGTGGAAAGTAGCTCTCCTTCCTGCATCGCCGCCCAACAGGATTTTTGGGTGAAGGAATTCGGTGGAACAGCAGTGGCAATGGAGCGAAGAAACATGAGTGGGTGAGAAGACTAACGAATTAAAGCAAGCATCGGTTGGAAAGGCAATAGGCGTGCGGAAGCCAGGCTTTGCAATAACGACCTGCCAACCGTGCCTAAAAGCACCGGATGCATCGCTCCCGCCACCGCCAGTCTGCGCCGGAATTTTCGCCTAACGCTCGCCCGCACGATGTTCGCCGTGTATTGCCACGATTGCCCGCCCCGTGAGTATGAAACGAGTGGACCGAGCGCGCATTCCGCCGCCTGAAATGCCATCGACATGCCGTTCCCGGTGAATGGCGGAATCATGCTTTCGGCATCGCCCAGCGTGAGCAAGCCTGGCACCGGGATCTGGCGTCCCAGTTCGAAACCCGCCATCGCGGAAAACGAACCCGCCCGCCACTCGCGGTTTCGCAGTTTATCGGCGAGTTCCTGGTTTCCTCCTGCATCGAGGTAAGTAATGAGCAGATCCGCGCCATCTGCCTTGATCGAGCGATCCAGTCGGAAAAGCCCGCAGACATTCGTCCAGCCATCCTCCACATCCGCCAGACCGGCATAGCCGTTTTTCCCGGCGTGCATTTCCAGATCCGCAGAATTTGAGAGTCCGCGCACATGGGCCTTCAGTCCGATCCATTGGCCGTTGCGTGGCCGCCTTCCCGCCGTCCACACCAAGCCATCACGCGCCTGCGGCTGGACTCTGGTATGGTTGATGACATTGCCACCCAGCGCTTTCACCCGCTTCCACAACCGTTCATCGAGTAAATATCTGGAAATTCCAAGGGCGGGGGTTTTGAACTCATCACGGTGGATCAGCCGCCCGCCCTCATACCAGCCTAGCGAGCGATGCCGGTGCGCGTCCTCAAACAGATCGGCGATGCCGAGAGTGGATAGGGTCTCTTCACTCACGCCGGAGATGAACTCCCCACAAACCCGGTGGCGCGGATAATCACCTGCTTCCAGCACGGTTACCGGCACGTCGTGCAGGCGCAGCGCCGCAGCCAGGGATAATCCCGCCAATCCACCGCCTGCGATCGTGATTTCGTGTGTCAATCAACGCCAAGCTACCACGCGTCTCGCCCCGCGCCATGTCGAAGTTTCACGGAATCTCCAGAGCTTCTCATCCAGTTCTAGCAAACTGCCGATTTCACCCGCTGCGAATCCGGCGGTGATGCTCACATGCATGTCATGCCGCGTCACCCGATTGATCCATGGATGCATCAGCCTGCCCAGTAAATGAGGCAGTCGACAGCGGTCCGGTTCGTTGATGACCAGCACCTCGAAATGCCCCATCCACCGCCCGAGAGCTAACAATGAATCTCTCTCGAAATGATGGAGAAACAGATTTGCCACCAGCACACCACCCGTCGGAGGGGCTTCTCTTTCAAAAAGATCCCCGCAGTGCCACTCCACCCGCTCGTCCAGCCTCTCTGGTCTTGGCGCGAGATCGTAAGCCGCCACCGATGCCTGCGGAAACAGTCGTGCCAGTTTATTGCAAAGCAGCCCATCTCCCGCCCCGATTTCCACGATCCCTCGATCCGCCGCAATTGGAAAACGCCGCAGTGCCCTGCAAATCCAGCGTTCATTGCCCATCAGGAAGTTGATCCGCCGCAAGTCCCGTCGGCTGCGCAATGCCTCCGGATCGTCCGCAGGCAGATGATCGAGTAGCTCGGGGATGACGATGCGCTGTATCACTGGTGGGCAGGCTAATCGCCAAGGTGGCAGCGACAACGATGAAGTTGAAACGGCGTGGACGGGAGTCCGGGTTCTTCAAAATGTCGTGGCTTGCTGGTGGAACCAATCTCCGCCTATCCTCGCCCATGCCTCAACCGCCCCGCCGTCCGTTCCAACCTCAAAAGGGGCGGAAACCCGGATCTCCAACCGGAAACAAACCGCCCCAAAAGGACCGCGGCTGGGATCCAGTGGCCGCTTGGTATGACAAACTCGTCGGCGAATCTGGCTCGGACTATCATCAAAAGGTCATTCTTCCCGCCACCCTGCGGATTCTCGATCCTCAACCCGGCGAAGCGGTGATCGATGTCTGCTGCGGCCAAGGCGTTCTAATCAAACCGCTCATCGATGCGAAAATTGGCAAGTTCACCGGAGTCGATGCCAGCCCCCGCCTGATCGAAGCGGCGAAAGCCCGCCACGGGGCGAACCCACAGGTGTCCCTGATCGTCGCGGATGCCTGCCAGCCCGGCCCTTGGGCAAACGCCTCTAACGATGCCGCCACCTGCATCATGGCAGTGCACGATGTGCCGGATCTCGTCCCGTTGTTTTCTAACCTCGCCCGTGCGCTCAAGCCCGGTGGCCGGGCGGTGCTGGTATTCATGCACCCGTGTTTCCGGATTCCGCGCAAGTCCCACTGGGGCTGGGATGGCGATCAGAAAATCCAATACCGCCGCCTCGATAGTTACGGCACGCCGTTGGAAATCCCCATCACCACCCATCCAGGGAAAGACACCGGCGAGCAAACCAGCTTCTATCACCGCCCGCTCGGCGATCTTCTCACTGCCATGGGGAAGGGCGGCCTCGCGGTGACCGCTTGTGAGGAACTTTACAGCCATCGCCGCTCCCAGGCATCCGGCCCGTTCAGCAAGGCCGAGCATCTCGCTGCGGAGGAGTTCCCGATGTTCATCGCGCTCAAGGCCGTCCGGTTGTAGTTGATCTATCCGAGATTATATTGTCCGACTTTTCAGCACCCGCCTGAGACGCGCAAACAGAGTCTCGGATACTCATTCATGCGATAGCGGCGTTTATTTGACTAATCGGAAGAACCGGCCGTCACTTGATGTCGGGATTTCAAACGAAGCCGTGCTGCCGGTGGCCGTGACATCGGTGAGTTTCTCCCAGCTTTCCGCCGTGAGGCTGCTGGATGACTGGATCTGATAGGTGAAGCCGGAAACGGATCTCCATGAGAAGCCGAAGGTTCCGCTAGGAAGTAAATAGGGGGATGGCTTCACAGCCAGCAGGATGTTCAGAAGGTCTGCCAGGCGGTGGCCACCCAGCGCGAGCAACTCTTCTGTGGTGGATTTGGCCGTGAGCACATAGGTGGAGGTGGGCGCGGCGCTGCGTGAGATGCCGGAATAGCAGATGGACAGTGCCCTTTGTTGCCCTTCGATGGCCCATTCCATCGGGTTCGGCAGGCCGGCTTCAGTATTACGGGTATAAGGATGGGCGCTCTCCACGGTGGCGACGCGGGTGTTCAATAGCGCTTGTTTACTGACGGAGAGCGGCCGCGGGAGTGAGTCCAAAAGGTAGCCTCCGCCGGCATCCCACAGGGAATGGAGGTTGGACCAGGTGCCAGTGATTCGGAATTGATTGCCACCCGCATCTCCGGCAGGCGTGCTGGCGGAGATGCCGGTGGTGCAGTGCAATGGTTGCTGGATGTCTCCTACGAAATGCAGCAAATAGCGCAGCTGGGTGGCTTGCTCCGCTTCGGTGGAAGTGCTGCTGAGGAGTGTGGAAATGGCAAGGTTGATTGCCTGCACCACGTCGGGCGTGGGGGCTACGAAGTCAGCGGTGGAAGTGCCATCCAGGCTGATCGGCAGGTCGATGTAATGGCTGGTGCCGGTTCCCAGAGAGCTCCTGTAGTCGTCCGCCCAAACCGACGCAGTAACGAAGGTGCTACTGCCGGAGTCAGAAAATGTGAGAGGGGTGGCGATCAGCTCGTCACATCTGGCTTTCACCGTGGGATCGAGGTGGTTATAGGTGATTTGTGCCATGATCATGTGACCTTCCGGGTTCCACGCGGAAAGGCGCTGCGAAAGGCAGAGAAAACAGAGGCCGACCGTCAGGTGAGGCGGACCCCGAAATTCGGGCCAGGGGCTAAGCTATGATTGTGGTGGCCGG
>JBDTNJ010000456.1:0-3527 GCA_039933825.1 Luteolibacter sp. | reverse complement strand
GAAGCCACCCTCGTCGCCCGCAACCGCTTCCTGCTCGATGAGTTCCCTCCACGCGGCGCAGCCAGCAACGGTGACAAACCCGCCGCCCCGCCCGCCCCATAAGGAGTGGCGACCTTATTGTCGCCTTTCTTTTTCTTCCCAATCATCACCCGCCGCCCGAATACCTGCCATTCTGAATTCCTGAACCTGAATTGAAATACGCCTACACAGACTACTTCGAGAACAAGGTTTTGGCGAAACGCCCCTACCTTTCCAAAGAAATGTGCATCCAAGTCATCGAGAGACCTTTGAGGAAAGAAGTGCAGGACGACGGCGAGCGTGTAAGATTCTGGGCAGCGAGTGAGGAACTCGGCGGTCGTTTCCTCCGCGTCGTCACTCTCCGCGATGAGCGCACCATTCACAACGCCTTCCCCGACCGGGGATTCAAACCATGAAAATCGAATACTTCCCTGATACCGACTCCCTCTACATCGAACTCGCCGACCGCCCAGGTGCCGATACGCGCGAGATCGAGGACGGCATCGTGCTCGATATTGACGCGGAGGGTCGCGCCGTCGGCATCGATATCGACCAGGCATCCAAACATGTGAATCTTTCCACCCTGAACCTCAGGCGTCTGCCCTTCGAAACCGTGCAGGCGGCGTCGTAAAAAGCACAAGGCCATGAAAGACACCATCGTCCAGGAAGTCCGGGAAGCGAGAGCGGCGGTAGCTGCCGATTTCGACTGCGACCTCGGTAATTTTTTCGCCTGGGCCAAGGCCCATACCGCTGCCGAACGCAAGGCCCAGCACCCCTTGCCGACCCAGCCCGCAACTCCCGCCAAACCCACCCGCCGCAAGACCGCGAAAGCCCCGGTGAAATGACCGCCCCATTTCTTCCATTCAAAGACTTGTCCCGGCAATGCGCAGTGGCGACGAATCCACAATCCTCAATCGGCAACTTCCCCCTCTTCCCAGAGTCTTCCCCCTCACATCACGCGCCGCTCGAAAAACCCTCCGACCGCGCCAAATCTTGTTAGCCTGGACCCTATCGATGAAAGCTCCCATCACTCCCGGCGAAATCCTACTGGAGGAATATCTCCAGCCCATGGGCATTTCCCAGAATGCCATGGCCCGCGCCATCGGCGTGCCGCCGCGCGCGATCAATGAGATCGTCCTGGGCAAACGCTCCATCACTCCGGCCATGTCCATCCGCTTCGGAGTCTTCTTCGGCCAGTCCGACACCTTCTGGCACGGCATCCAGGTGGAGTGCGATTTCCGCGCCCTCGCCCGCCAGCGCAACAAACTCGTCTCCGGAATCCAACCCGCCCAGTCCATCACCTCCGCCGCCTGATTCCTCACTTCTCTTCCCTGCTCACTGATCACTCGGCACTTCTTCCTCAATTCCTCCTCTTCCCATGCTCTTCCTCCTTACATCACGCGCCGCTCGAAGTAACCGCCGGCCGCGCCAAGGTCTGTTATTTGAGACTGGTCGCAGACCCCGTCGCAATCGCCTATGCTTGTTACTCGGAATTGCCCCGATCGGCTGACCCCATCGATTAGTAACCTTCCCTCTGTCACTTCACCCTACCCCAAACTCAATCCCCTCAAGATACTGCAATGTCATCCAGGAAAAAAAAAGTAAATCCAAGAAACAAAGAAACTTTTCCTTTAGCAAAAACAGAGCATGTGGCAGTCAAGGAGTGGCTTGCCACATTGCGCGAAGATGAGTTTCGTGACAAAGTCCTTCCAGTGGTTTTCAAAGAAATGACCAATCAGAAATTATTGAATTCCTACAAAAACATTCACGGGAGAAATGATAAAGGAGTGGATTTTCTAATTTACGAAAATGCGCCTCTGGGCGAAAGAACTGTCGGCATTCAAGTGAAGTCATGCGAGATGACAAGAGCGTCTGGAGCAAATTCAGCAGTTCAAGTGAAGCGAGAATGTGAAGCAGCGATGGAGCACGAGTTCACTCTCGACAGCAAATCCTTCAAACTTGACCAAATCGAAATCTGGAATTCTGGCCACATTACTGAAGATGCCGAAGCAGAGCTTCGTTCACCCGGATCTCGCATCAAAATCCCGATCAAACATGGAGATGATTTAGTACGTTTTATAGAAAATTACGCACCGAAGCTTTTAAAAGCAATACCACAATATTCCGTGCTTTTGTATATAAATACGGAAAAGGCAAGAAGCAAAAGAACCTTTAGTCTTTTTGGACAAAGGCTCAATCCACAAGAGCATTTCTTAGAACCTAAATTCACTCCTGGCTCACAAGTCGGCCTCGGGAGTCTTAAATCCAAAGAGGGAAAAATTAAGCCTAAACCCAGCAAAAACTTAAACGAAATACTCGAAAACTATCACAATATCATAATCACCGGCCAAGAAATGTCCGGAAAATCATACTGCCTAGAGAGAATTTTTGGAATCATTGGGAACAAAAGACCTAATTCAATTCCGGTGTATTTCGAGGAGGATGAGATGCCGGACTTGAAACCTTCGAATTTGCTGGCAAAAATTGGAAACAAAGTTTGCGGCTTTAGCGTAAGGCAGATCGAAGCACTTTCCAAAGAAAATCAAATAGTTATAATTTGTGATAGAATAGACCGTGCCGACAAACAACTTATCGAATTCTTTGCCGGACTAGAAACACAGAGCTTCCGAATAATTGGTAGCGCCTGCTCATTCCAAGGGGGCGATAAATTTTCAACCTTCAATATTTCGGGAGTCTCTTCGGGATCAATTACAAGTTTTATCAGAAAAATTGATTGTGGAATGTCCGCCAGCAATAGCTTTACTGACCGAGCTATTAATTACGTAAACCGAGCATTGGGCGCACTGGGATTGCCAGCTACTCCATTCGTTGTCGCAGCATGCCTGCGAGAATGCCATACAAACGATAACGATCTCAACACCCCCACATTTGGAAGGCTTGTCAGCAGATTCGTCGAAGAACAAGCGGGCAGTCGCAATGACTTCCTCAAAGTGGATCACGAAGCCAAAGACTCCGTACTGAAAGAGATATCAGCAATCAATCAACGAAGCATCTCGATAGAGGATCTCAAAAATATAATTTCATCTTACATATTACGATCCGGAAGTCCGCATCGAATTGAGTCTTTTATTAGTGATTTTGAATACTCCGGACTTATAGAAATCTCACGCGACTCCAAACTTGCAAGATGGTGTCACCCCATTTATTTGAAATACTATTGGCTGAGACATTCCCTCGAGAACAATGAGGCTGCTAAAGTCATAGAAATATTAAAACAGCGCAGTGACCCCACGATGAGCGCGCTTTTTGCATCAAGTTTGCACAATTGCGATTCGGTGATCGATGAACTACTAGGTGAACTAAATCAACTTTCTATACCTGGGACGCTAGATTTCATGGAGGTACTCGAAGCCGAAGGGATCTTTTTTCCAGATGAGGACCATCAAGATCATTTCTTCGATAGTATCGAAAAACTGACCGCTGACGAAATGGATTGAGGCGGACCCCGAAATTCGGGCCAGGGGCTAAGCTATGATTGTGGTGGCCGG
>JBDTNJ010000455.1:0-4486 GCA_039933825.1 Luteolibacter sp. | reverse complement strand
TCCATCGCGGCGTTTGCGGATCTTCTATCAGCCTCGTTGGCGACGGCCTCGGATCGCTACGCCCTCGTCGAACGCGCGGAAATCACCAAGCTCGCCGCCGAAGCGGAAATCCAGAAACTCGCCGCCGACCAACGCCCATCCGCCCTCGCAAAACTCGCCAAAGCGGATGGCCTAATCATCATCGGCGCGGACAAGGGCGACCCGAAACTCCCCAAGCTCACGCTCCGCCTCACCTCCACTAACAACGGCCTCGTCCTGCGTTCGCTCATCCTCGGCGGCAAGCAAGACGAATACCCCAAAGCCGCCGAACTCGCTGCCGGAGTCCTGCGTTTCCCCTGCGAACGCCTCACCCGCGGCGATGCCAAACCACCGATTATCGTTTCCCTGCTCGGCATCCGCCCGGCCTTCGAAATCGATCGCGCTTTGGAAACCACGCTCAACCTCGCCATAGGCCAACAGCTCTCCGCCCAATCCGGCATCGCCGTTTCCGAGCGCTGGAAAATGAACGACCTCGTCTTCGAGCGCTCCCTAGCAGACGAAAGACCGCAGGCTTTCGCCACCGGCACCGTCCTGCTAGATGGCTCCTACACCCGCAAAGGCGACCAGTTGGAGTTTTCCCTCCGCCTGCGCAAGGTCGAATCTGAGGAAGGCAAAACTTTCACTCTGCAAGGCCCGGCTAACAAGCCAAACGATCTCGCTCAACAGATCGCCAAACTCATCGCTATCGAAAACGGCCAGAGCGGAGAGGCTGTGGCATGGAACGCGCTGGAAGAAGGCGAGCAATACACGGAGCTTGGTTGGTGGCTGGTTAGAAGGAATCTTTGGGAGGAGTCCATCCAGGCCTATGAGTCTGCCATAGCCCTTGGGAATGAACTGGCTGTCGTGCAAAGCACTGGTGCATACGAAAATATTGTTGATTCCAACGCAGCATACCGGATTCCCCGGACCGAGGTGGATGGCTGGGACCACCTGCCGAAGGAGGAATTCAAACGAAAGTTGAACTACGCGATCCGTCTCTCTTACAGCGCGCTGCGGGTGATGCAGCCACAGGGCGGGGAACTGCTGACCAAGAAACATCCCCGTCTTAACCAGAGTCTGGCGGTTTCCGAGTTTTTCCTGACCAACATGAAAGTCCTTCAGGCACTCTGCCTGAGAAGCGGGCAACTTGAGCTTGGAACTGAAGCGAGAGCGTTGCGGGCTTTGTCGCGGGAGATTATCGCTCGCGGGAAGAAGGTTTTTGGTGCCGATTTCGGCGATGACTTGGTCCAAAGGGCCTACATGCATGAAACACCGGAAGACGCTGCTGCGGATTTGCGCACCTTACTGGAGCCCGCCAAATGCAGATCAGCGAAGTCCGCCACGCACTCCTTCCGCTATCAACTCTGGGCCAATCGTAAGGATCGTTTGCTGTGGCGGATGGTGGACTGGTCCTCCACTGACAACAAGCGGGCAGATCACGTCATGCGGGAACTCATCGCGGAACTCAGTGCCGCGCCGGCATTGATGAATCGTGTGGATGGGCTGGCTCTCGGCTTCCAGGAAAGTCGAAGCGATGAAGAGAGGGTCCGCATTCTTGACGCCTATTTCGAGTTGTTGGAAGCACGCTTTGAAGAATTTCTCACTCCCGGAGGACAACTGGTTTTCGAAAACATGCCGATCGCCGATTGTTTGAAAATGGCCCCGGCATTGCGCGACGATTTCGAAATGAGGTTCGCGAAAGTCATCATCCGGATTTTTGAAACGGCGGAGTGGCTTGACGAGAGTTCGATCAGGGTAATGAGAGATAGCGTAAATTTGTGGGGCACCAACCAATCGAATTTGTCTGGCCGGTCAATGGTGCCTGAAGCCTGCGCGGTTCAACTGCTCGATAGCGCGATGAGATACATTCACCGAACGGATTCCGATCCACGTTGGAACAAATACCCGGATCCTGCCTACGTCACTTATGTCAGGAAGATGCTTGCAGGAATTCCCGATGCTATTCTGCGGACCTATCCGCGTATTGGGGAACAAAGAATCATGGTCCGTCCCGTGGTTCCCGGCGCGGTTCCTTTGCGGGCATGGAAACCCGATTTTGCATCCGAGCTTGGCGGTCCTGCGAAGATGTTGGGAGATTTCATTCTCTGGTCCGGCGACTCACTCCTCGTCGCTTGTGTCGATGGAAACGTTCTGTCGATTGATGTGAACCGCATGACCGTGAAAAGATCGTTCCAAACTCCGACTCGTGAAGGAGAGATCGCAGGCATGGCCATAGCAGGCGACTCCCTCATGGTGAACCGTGGGCGCGAGCTTTTCGTCCGCTCGATCTCGGGAGAACAAACTCAATGGAAACAAGTGGAGACACCGGGTGTCACGCCCAAAGCCCCGTTGAATTGGCAGATCACGGGGCTCGGAGATGAATTCCTCGTCGGCTCCGTCATGACGGGCGAGGAAAAGTCCACGCCACGCATGCTGGTTGGCAAAGCACGGGACGGGCGGTTGACATGGCTGGCATCCAGCAATCGGCGGCCGTCGATCAATCCTCTTGATGAGATGGACCCGCGGGACGTGACACTTGCCTATCGAAATGCTTCCGGCCGGACGATGGTTTATTTCGACAGCTATGACATCACGCCTTTGGTGGAGCTTGAAACCGGAAGGATCGTTTCGTCCCTACCCGACATGGGCAAAGTCCAGCCGAAGGGAGATATGCCGTTGTATTGGAAAGCGTCACTGGGCGAGAGTATTGAAACCTTGGTTGCCTTCGATCCATCCCAAGACCAGCCGCTGCTGTTGTTCAAACCCCACTCCGGATTGCCGGAAAGGTGGAAAGACGCGAATCCCATCCACGACCGGTCTCGGCCGGAATTCCTCGGCCCGTTCGTGGTTCCCATCGTGCACGATGGGAAGCTATGGTTGCTCAAACGGGAAGCCGACATTCCCGGCCGCAGCGAAAAGAACGGACCGAACGATTTCCGCCTAACATGTGTTCCGTTGCGCGGTGGTGATCCCAAGGTCATCCCGCTGCAATACGATGTCCCCGAAAACCTTCGAAAGCTTGGGAATGACGGGAATCAGAATTTGGAACGTCCCGTCATCAATCCGCTGAGTATGACCGCCACGCCCATGGGTTTGTTCTTTGCGCCGGCAGGCATTTGGTATGGTGCCGGAGTCCACAGATTCGACGGACTTCCAAGCGGCGGGTACTCTACTCCTGTTCTTTTCTACATCACTTGGGACGACATCAACGCCTGGCTGGCGAAAAACGCGCCGGAGTCCATAAAACCCGCTTCTCCATGAAATCCATTCTGTTTCTTGTTAGCCTAGTCGTATTCACCCTCGCCCGCGCTGCGGATCTGCCGCGTGTCGCCGTCGTGCCGGATTCTCCTGAGCCCTCCATCGCGGCGTTTGCGGATCTTCTATCAGCCTCGTTGGCGACGGCCTCGGATCGCTACGCCCTCGTCGAACGCGCGGAAATCACCAAGCTCGCGTCCGAAGCGGAAATCCAGAAACTCGCCGCCGACCAACGCCTATCCGCCCTCGCAAAACTCGCCAAGGCGGATGGCCTGATCATCGTCGGCGCGGACAATGGCGATCCGAAACTGCGCAAACTCACGCTCCGCCTCACCTCCACGAACAACGGCCTCGTCCTCCGCTCGCTCATCCTCGGCGGCAAAGAATCCGAATTTCCCGAAGCCGCGAAACTCGCCGCCGGTGTCCTGCGTTTCCCCTGCGAACGCCTCACCCAGGGCGATGCCAAACCGCCGATCATCGTTTCCCTGCTAGGCATCCGCCCAGCCTTCGAGACGGACCGGGCGTTGGAAACCACGCTCAATCTAGCCGTCGCCCAACAACTCTCCGCCCAATCCGGCATCGCCGTTTCCGAGCGCTGGAAAATGAACGACCTCGTCTTCGAGCGCTCCCTAGCAGACCAAAGACCGCAGGCTTTCGCCACCGGCACCGTCCTGCTAGACGGCTCCTACACCCGCAAAGGCGACCAGTTGGAGTTTTCCCTCCGCCTGCGAAAGGCCGAGTCTGAGGAAGGCAAAACTTTCACTCTGCAAGGCTCATCTAACAAGTCAACTGACCTCGCCCAACAGATCGCCAAACTCATCGCCACCGAATCAGGCCAGAGCGGCGAGGCGGTGGCCTGGAACACACTCGAAGAAGCCAAACAATACTCGGAACTCGGTGGGTGGTTGCGGGTGCGGGCGCAGGGTATTGAGTCCGCGCAAGCCTATGAAGCGGCCGTGGCGCTGGGGTCAGTTGATGGGAACGTCCCTCGCGATCGTATCTGGGCCTATCAGAGCATTCTTGATGAAATTGACTCTAGCGGTTACGATCCCACCTGGATCAACCGATGGTTGAAACTCCCCAGACCGGAGTTCAAACAAAAACTCATGACGGCCATCCGCATGACGCGGGTTACCATCGAAGCGCTCGACTCGGACTGGGGCGGTTTGTCGCCGAAGGATTTTGATCCGAGTCGCCGCCAGCGCATTCTCAC
>JBDTNJ010000454.1:0-6099 GCA_039933825.1 Luteolibacter sp. | reverse complement strand
GCCTCACTTTCGTCGGCACCAACACCCGCGACGGCGATAATACGGTCTTCATCGATAACGTCCGCCTAGTGAAAGCCGGCCTCTAGACACGAGTAAATCATTATGTCGCGCTCCCCACATCACACGGTCCTACTGGGCACGCTGCTTCTTGCCGCCACCTTGGTTCCGGTCCACGCCGCGCCGCCCGCGGCTCCGACTAAAACGCAGCTGATCGATTTCTTCGAGCAGCTCGGCATCAATACTCCAACTCCCCGCTTCGGCTGGGTGGTGAATGACCCGGATCGCGGAGAAAAACAGACGGCTTATCAAATCGTCGTCGCGGACGACGCGAAGAAGCGGCTCTGGGACAGCGGTAAAGTGGCGTCGGCGGAGCAATTCGGCGTGGTTTATGCGGGTCCGCCGCTGGCGAAGACGAGCCGCTATCTGTGGACGGTCCGGACTTGGGACAAGGATGGCGAGGTTTCCCCGTGGAGCGAGTTGCAGAGCTTTGTCACCGGCTTTTTCAAACCAGGAGACTGGAATTCGCGCGCCCAATGGATCGAGCATCCAGACGCGGGCATCGATGTTCCGATCCTGTTGCGCAAGAACTTCCAGGTTACCAAACCTGTGAAAGCCGCCTACCTCTATGTCACTGGCCTCGGCCAGTTTGTGCCGCATTTAAATGGGAAAAAAGTGGGCGATCACATCATGGATCCCGCTTGGACCCATTACGATTACAGCGTCGCCTACCCGACTTTCGACGTGAGCGCCCAGCTCGTTCGCGGGCAAAACACCATCGGCATCATGCTCGGGAGTGGCTGGCTTCACAGCACCGATAACGGCAAAATGCCCAGTTTCGGTCGCATGCGAGCCATCGCGCAATTGCATATCGAATACGCCGACGGCACCTCAACCGATGTGGTGACCGATCCCACCTGGAAGTCGAGCCCCAGCCCCTGGACCGTTACTGACGTCCACGGCACAGAGACCTACGACGCCCGGATGGAGCAACCCGGCTGGGACAAAAGCGGCTTTAATGATGCAAAATGGGTCGCCGCTGCAGTCGGTATTCCCCCCAAAGGCACTCTCACTTCGCAAAGCGCTCCGCCTCTCATCGAACACGAAGCGATCGCCGGGAAAAACATCTCGAGTCCATCGGCGAATAATTACGTTTTCGATTTCGACAAGAACATGAACGCCCAATTCGGGATCACGGTGAGTGGCAAAGCTGGGGACGTGATACAACTCACGCTCGGCGAACACTTGAAGGGCGACGGCAGCGTAAATCCGGGCCGGTCCAAGACCATGACCTATACCTTAAAAGGCGGCGGTCCTGAGACCTGGCGGCAGCAATTTTCCACCATGGGCATGCGCTATCTGCAGGTCGGCGGAGTCACCACGGACGCCGCGAAAAAAGAGCTGCCATACATTGGCGCGGTCAACTGTTATTTCGTTTACTCGGCCTTTGAAAACATCGGCACTTTCAAAGCCTCGGACGAGCGTTACGAGCAGATCCACAGCCTCGTGCTGAACTCTCTGCGCAGCAATATGGTGAGTATTCACACCGATTGCCCGAACTATGAAAAACTCGGCTGGCAGGAAGTGGTCTGGACGCTTTTGCCCTCTTACACCTATCAGCACGACGTTTACAGCATCTACTCGAAGATCCTGCGAGATGTCCGGGAAGGGCAACGGAATGACGGCATGTCACCCACCATCGCGCCGAATCTTTTTCATGTGCGGGAAGACAAATCCGCCGGCAAGTACGACGACTCGCCAGCCTGGGGCTCCTCCCTGATCATCGTGCCGTGGCAGCTTTACCAGGCTTACGGCGACCAGAAGACGCTTGAGGATAATTACGAGCCGATGAAGAAATATCTCGCCTACCTCAAGGGCAAGGAATCCAACGGCGTGATGACGTATGGCCTGGGCGACTGGATGGGACCCGTCGGCCATCAAGAGCGCAATGTGGAGGGGGCCGTCTATGTCTATAACACCCGGATCGTGCGCGATGCGGCGCGAGTCCTCGGCAGGAAGGACGAAGCGGAGCGTTATGAAAAGGAATTCACACGCGTGCGGGACGCTTACAACCAGGCTTACTTCGACTCCGCGAAGGGTTGTTACAATCCGTTGACTCAAGGCAACCAAGCCATGCCGCTCACCTTTGGCATCGTGCCGGAAGGCCGGGAAAAGGACGTGGCCGAAGCTTTTATCAAGGACATTGCCGCCCCCTCCCAAGGGACAGCCGATGGCGGCAAACACGGTCCAGTGAAGCCCAATCACATTACCGCGGGCGACGTAGCCAACACGTTCGTCTGGCGGGCCCTGGGCGACGCGGGCCAGCACGACCTGGTGCAAACCATGATCATGCAGCCCGATTCGCCCAGCTATATGCACATGATCCTCGGGGGCTTTCGTACGCTGGTCGAAAACTGGAATCTTGGAAACATCCGCAGCTACAACCACGACATGATGGGCGGCATCTTCGAATGGTTCTACCGCTCGCCCGGCGGCATCTCCATTCTCGAACCCGGCTACGCGCGTTTCCAGCTCAAGCCCGGCATGCCCGCGGGTCTGACCAGCCTCACCGCGTCGTCCGCCATCGTCCGCGGCCTCGTCAGTTCGTCGTGGAAAATCGAAGGCGACACAGTGACTTGGGATGTGAAAGTGCCCGTCAATTCCACTGCCCGCATTTGCGTGCCGACTCGCGGGACAGCACCCGCCGAATTGACGATTCAGGAGGGTAGCACCCCGATCTTTACCAAAGGCGCAGCCGCCAGTTCCGTTCCTGGCCTGACCTACGACAGCATCGAGCAATCCGACGCCGGCACCTTCGTCGTCTGGAATGCGGGTTCCGGCACCTACCGCTTCACCTGGCCGGCTGGCAATCCACCCACCTCCGCTCCGTAACTTCTCATGTGCAAAATTGTTTCCTCCCTGTTCCACCTCCTTCCGGTGGTGCTCGTCGCTGCGCTTTCACCTTTACAGGCAGCGCCGCCCACGGTTCCCACGAATACCCGGCTGGTCGATTTCTTTGAGCAAATGGGAGTGGATACTCCAACTCCGCGCTTCGGCTGGGTCGTAAATGACCCGGATCGCGGAGAAAAGCAGACGGCCTACCAAATCGTCGTCGCGGATGGCGCCAAAAAGCGGCTCTGGGACAGCGGCAAGGTAACTTCGGCGGAGCAATTCGGCGTCGTTTACAAGGGTTTGCCCCTGGCGAAGACGAGCCGCTATTTGTGGACGGTTCGGACCTGGGACAAAGATGGCGAGGTTTCTCCGTGGAGCGAGTTGCAAAGCTTCGTCACCTCGTTCTTCAAGCGGGAAGACTGGAGTTCCCGCGCGCAATGGATCCGCCATCCGGATTCCAGTGATTCCAAGCTCATGCCGGTGCTTTTGCGCAAGAAATTCGCGGTCACCAAGCCCGTGCGGCAGGCCTATCTTTACGTCTGTGGTCTGGGCCAGTTCGTGGGGACTTTGAACGGAAAGGAAATCGGCGATCACGAGATGGATCCCTCCTGGACGGATTACGATTACACGGTCAATTACGTCACCTTTGATGTCACCGCGCAGCTCGCGGCCGGGCAAAACGCTCTCGGCCTTTCAATCGGGCCAGGCTGGCTGGACGGTAAGGATCCGAATCTAAAACCACGGAAATTCGGACCGATTCGCGCCCTCGCGCAACTCCACATCCAATACACCGACGGCTCCAGCGAAGATGTCGTTACCGATACCTCGTGGAAAGCTGGCACCAGCCCGTTTCTCTCTGCAGACATCAAAGCCACGGAAGTTTACGACGCCCGGATGGAGCAACCGGGCTGGGATACCCCCGGCTTCAATGACTCCAAATGGGTAGCCGCCGTCACCACTCCGGAAACCGCGGCCGTGCTCGCCACGCAAAGCGCTCCGCCGCAGCTCACGCACAAGGTCCTGCCCGGAAAATTCGTTTCCAGCCCGGCTGCCGATAGCCACGTTTATGATTTTGGGCAAAATATGAACGCCCAGTTCTCCATCACGGTGCAAGGCGAGGCCGGACAGGAGGTTACGATCCTGTCGGGTGAATTCTTGAACAAGGACGGCACGGTCAATCCCTCGCGCGCCGGCAAGTCGATCTACACCCTCAAAGGCGGCGGCCCCGAAACCTGGCGGCAGACCTTCGGCACCATCGGCATGCGTTATGTGCAAGTCAGCGCAGTCTCGCCAGACGGCTCCAAAAAAGACCTTCCCCGCCTCAACGACGTCACCGGTTATTTCATTTACTCGGCCTCAAAAAATATCGGCAGTTTCGAGGCCTCGGACCCTCGCTACAACCAGATCCGCGACCTCGTGCTCAACGCCCTGCGCAGCAACCTCACCAGCATCCATACCGACTGCCCGAATCTGGAAAAACTCGGCTGGCAGGAAGTTGTCTGGACCCTCCTTTCCTCCTACGTCTATCAGCACGATGTCTTTAACATCTACTCCAAGCTGATGTGGGACACCCGCGACTCGCAGCGGACCTTCGGCATGGTGCCGACCATGGCGCCCAATTATTTTTTCAACAAGGACACTCCCAACAAAGGCATGTACGATGACACCGCCGCCTGGGGTTCATCGCTTTTCCACGCGCCCTGGCACATCTATCAGACCTACGGCGACAAGAAAATCCTCGCCGATAATTATGACGCGATGAAACGCTACCTCGCCTATCTGAAAAGCAAGGAAAAGGACGGCGTCATCCGCTATGGCCTGGGCGACTGGATGGCCCCGGCTGGAACAAATCCCGCCAACGTGGACGGCGGCGTTTACGTCATGAACACCCGCATCCTCCGCGATACGGCCCAGATTCTCGGCGAAAAAAGCGATGCTGAACTCTTCGGCAAGGAATACATCCGGGTGCGCGACGCCTATAACAAGGCCTTCTTCGACACCGAAAAAGGACGCTACAATCCTGTGACCCAGGGCAACCAGGCCATGCCGCTTTCCTGGGGAATCGTTCCTGAAGGCCGCGAACAAGACGTGGCCAAGGCCTTGGTCGAAGAAATCGCGAACCCCACCTCCAATACCACGCAAGGCGGTAAAAACGGATCCGTGAAGCCGAACCACATCTCGGCTGGCGACGTCGGCAACACCTTCCTCTGGCGCGCACTGGGCGACGCCGGACAACAAGATCTCGTCCAGACCATGATCATGCAACCGGAGTCCCCAAGCTACATGTCCATGATCAATGCTGGAGAAACGGCCCTGGCCGAAAACTGGAACCTCGGCAACATCCGCAGCCATAACCACGACATGCTGGGCGGCATCTTCGAATGGCTTTACCGCACTCCCGGCGGCATCTCCGGCCTTGAGCCCGGATACGCGCGTATCCAGCTCAAGCCGGGCATGCCCAACGGTCTGACCAGCGTCACCGCCTCCTCAGACAGCGTGCGCGGCCTCATCGGTTCCGCCTGGAAAATCGAGGGCGACACCGTGACTTGGGACGTGAAGGTCCCCGTCAATTCCACCGCCCGCATCTGTGTGCCAGCTCGCGGGATAGCGCCCGCCGAGTTGACGATCCAGGAAGGATCCAGCCCCATCTTTGCCAAAGGCGCACCCACCGGCTCTGTCCCTGGCCTGGCCTACGATAAAATCGAGAAATCCGATTCCGGAACCTTCGTCGTCTGGAATGCGGGCTCGGGCAATTACCGCTTCACCTGGCCGTCCGTATCTTCATCCAAACCCGCTCCCTAACTTCCCATGTCCAAATTTATTCCCTCCCTTTTCCGTCTCCCGCCGGTGGTGATCGACATCACTTTGTGGTCGCTCGTTTTCCTGCAGACTGCGGCGCTCGCCGAGCCGCAAATTGCGGAGGGCGGCGAAGGCGACGGCTATGAGTTGATTTTTGATGGCACGCTCAAAGGCTGGGACGGCGATCCGGCCTATTGGCGGGCGGATAACGGCATTCTCGTGGGGGAAGTGACTCCCGCCACCCTTCTCAAAAACAACACCTTCCTCATCTGGCGCGGGGGCGATCTGGGTGATTTCGAATTGAAGTTGGAATATTGCGTCTCCGCCAATGGAAACAGCGGCATCAATTACCGGAGCAGCGATTTTCCCGGAGTGAAGTGGGGGATGCGGGGATATCAGGCCGACACCGAC
>JBDTNJ010000453.1:0-4605 GCA_039933825.1 Luteolibacter sp. | reverse complement strand
ACACGAATCAAATGTTGAAGAGCACCTGCATGTAGCATTTGCACCATTCACTCCACGGGTGGTTTATGTTTTCTTCATCACCCATTTAAGATTCGCGTCAATTGGCGTCCATCCGCGGTTCTATTTTCTTCTTTAGGCTAACGGCAAATCATCACCCCCGCTCCGATGCGCTTGGACCGCTTCCTGACACGTCACACCCCTCACACCCGCAACGAGGTGAAGCACCTGCTTTCCTCGAAGCGAGTGGCCGTCTCTGGTGAAATCGAGCAGGACAGCCATCGAGAAATCAGTGAATTCACCGAAGTGGCGCTGGATGGGGAAACCCTCCAAAAGCGCGAGGCCGTCTATCTCATGCTACACAAGCCTGACGGATACCTCAGCGCCACCAGTGATCCCCAGCACCCGACGGTCATCGACCTGATCGATCATCCAAACCGCAGTGAACTCCACCTCGCCGGCCGCCTCGACCGCGCCAGCACCGGCCTGCTTCTGCTAACCAACGATGGCAAATGGTCGCGCATGGTCACCGAACCCGACGGGGAAATTGCCAAAACCTACCGGGTCACCACCCGCGATCCAATTTTGGAGGAAACCGCGTCGATTTTCGGGCAAGGCATCTATTTCGCCTACGAGGATCTCACCACACGCCCGGCCCAATTGGAAATTCTCGGCTCTCACGAAGCGCTGATCAGCATCCACGAAGGCCGCTACCATCAGGTGAAACGGATGTTCCACGCGGTGGGAAACAAGGTGCTCAGCCTGCACCGCGAGAGCATCGGCCCGCTGGTGCTCGATCCTGATCTCGCGCCCGGCCAGTGCCGCAGCCTCACCGCCCCAGAAATCGCGCACTTCCGCGGTCGTTTATAGTTTCGTTCCCGGTATGGTGAGTGCTTAATACGTCGTGACTTATGGAAACTGAAATCGCAGGCTGGTTGAGCGTGATTTTTCGCTTGGTTCACGTGATCGCCGCGATCATGTGGATTGGAAACTCGATCCTATTCACCTGGATGGAGCTCAATCTGATCCCCCCTCCGGTTGACAAGGATGGAAAAAACCCGAACCCCGATCTACTCGGCCACCTCGACATGCTTCACGGTGGGGGCGTCTTCCATTTGGAAAAACGCATCATCAATCCCAAGGCAATTCCCGTGCCGCTGCATTGGTTCATGTGGCAATCCTACACCACTTGGATGAGCGGGACCTTGCTACTGATTTCCGTTTTCTACCTGCATGGCGGCAGCTCCTTGATGGATGCGACGAAATCCTCGCTCGGCGGCTTTTATCCCATCGGCCTCAGCGTGGGCGGGATCATCGGTGGTTGGTTGATCTACGACACCCTCTGGCGGACGAAACTCAAGGAGCACAAATCGATCGCCGTTCCACTTAGCCTCGCCCTGATCATGGCGACCGCTTGGTTTTACAATCAGTATTTCAATGGCCGCGCCGTCTATCTGCAAATCGGCGCGATGATGGGCTCGTGCATGACAGCGAACGTCTTTTTCCACATCATCCGGAACCAGAAAAAGTTCATGGCCTCCCTCCGCGCCGGACTGCCGCACGATCCGAATTATGGGAAGCAGGCGAAACTCCGCTCAATGCACAATCACTACATCACCTTCCCTGTGCTGTTCCTGATGCTCAGTGCCCATTTCCCACAGCTCACCAGCGCCGGACGGAACGTGCCGATTCTCGGAGTGATCATCGTCTCGCTAGTGACGGTGAAATACCTGATGAACTCACGCTACTATTTCCGCCAATGGCTCATCGCGCTCTTCGGTACCTTTATCGCCGCCTGTGCCGCGATTGCCTGTCTTCTATCAACTCCCACCAAACCTACTCCCGGGGCCGCCATGGTTGATCCCGCCATTCAGGAAGGTGCGAAGCTCTTTCTCAGTCAGGGTTGCGCCGCCTGCCACCAAGCCGGTGCATCGCAACTCGGCCCGAATCTCCAAGGCATTTTCGGCTCCACTCAAATCCTGGCAGATGATTCCAAAGTTACGGCAGATGAAGCCTACCTTCGCCGCTCCATCAAACAACCGGTGCTCGAAATTGTGAAAGGCTACCCACCCGCGATGCCACCGTTCGCCCACCTGCCGGAAAAACACATCGACCAACTCGTCGCCTATCTGAAATCCTTGAAGTAGCATCAACGCTTTTCCGTCCATCGCTGCTGTGAATAGCGCGAGGCCACCCTCGCCGCCAGATCATCCTCGTCCGGCTGGAACTGAAAATTTTCCGGTAACGCTGCAAAGCAACCCGCGAGGCGCTGCGCCCGTTTTTCGGAAACCCGTCCATCGCACGTCTGTGCCACCGACCCTTGATGCAAAAGCCCACGCCGGGTCCGGCGTTGACCGGCACCTGCCAACTTACGGCCATCCGCGCCGATCAGATCATGGCTGACCGGGTTTTCAAAACAAAGCGCCACACCTGTTTCCGCTCCTCCGCCGCTGAGGTGCGCGGTAACGCCCTCCATCGCAAGAGCTTTCGCCAACGCCGTGTGAATCCAGCGGTAACTCTCCGCCCCCCGCGCGGTCGCCAGTGACTCCGCCTGCGGAACGGCCAAGGTGTAGGTCCAGTCCGCACGATGATCGACCATACCGCCGCCGGTCCAACGGCGGACCCACCGGACGCCAGTGATCGTCGCGCGCGCTTCGGCGATTTTCCCGAAGTATCCCACACTCGCCCAATCGCCCGCCCAGCGATATACGCGCAATACCGGCAAGGTTGCAGTCTCCAAAAGCCACTCGTCCACGGCCATCGCGTCCGGACCATCACGAGCCACGGGATCCATCCACACGAGTAACTTTCGGAAAATTTCCATCCGCCGCGATTGTCATTCGGAAATTTGAAAACTGAAAACCCAAAACTCGCCCGCTCTTGCATTCCACGACAAGCCCGCCACTTTCACCGCATGCCCATCGCGCCGAAGCCAAACAGTGCCCTGCTCATCGTCGGTCACGGATCGACCGAAAATCCGGATTCCTCAGCGCCCTATTTTGACCATGCCGACGAAATCCGCCGCCGCGGCCTTTTTGCAGAGGTCCATTGCTGCTTCTGGAAAGAGGAACCGTCGATGCGTGAAGCATTCTACCTGTTGGATTCCGACGACGTTTACGTCGTTCCCGACTTCATCAGTGAAGGCTATTTCACCCAAGATGTGATTCCGCGCGAACTCGGGCTGACCGGCCCAACGACCCAAGTCCGAGGAAAAACTTTCCACTACTGCCTTCCCGTCGGAGTCCACCCGTCGATGACCGGACTGATCCTGCACCGTGCGAAAGAAATCGCCCCGGATGTGGATCCCGCCACAACCACCCTGATCATTACCGGCCATGGCACCGGGCTGAACCAAAACTCAACCAAGGCGATTCGCGACCAAGTCGATCAAATCATCGCCTCGGATGCGGGCTACGGCGCAGTCCTCGGTGCCTACATGGAAGAACAGCCCTTCATTGCCGATTGGGACAAGCTGTCCCAAACCCCAAACGTCGTGATTGTTCCGTTTTTCATCTCGGACGGACTGCATTCCTATCAGGATATTCCGGTTCTCATCGGCATTGAAAACGAAGTTGGCGCCGCTGCCAGCCAGCGCGAGGTCTTCCGCCACAACCCCCACCACGTCCGGGGAAAAACTCTTTACTACACCTCTGCCATCGGTACTGAACGGCTGTTAGCAGACGTCATCCTCGATCAGGTTCACGATTTTGATGAAATTCACAAAACACTCTGATCCAATCAGTTGTTACCAGACTAACACAATTCAACGCTAGAAATGTCCACCGCCACCCAACTGCGCAACCTCCTCCGATCCGGCACCCATCGCATCGGCGAGCTAGAGCTTCAAACCGATGTTTACGGCTATCCCTACCTGATTTGCCACACGGCTGATGCCGAGTTATCCACAGAGCCCGCATTCGGTGGATTGGAGCATCACGAGGGCCCGGCAGACGCTCGAGAAATCTCCACTTACGCCGAAGACGGCAGCTATCGCTTCACCAAAGTCCAAGTAAACTTGAAGCAAGGTTGGGTGATGACACTTGAAAACGAGGAGGATTTACGGCTCGCACTGGATCAGTTTTACCCGGCCTGCGTTGGACTTTTTCTCGCCCAGCAAGGGGGCACTTTGGAAATCGAGACTCTCCGGGACAAGCTCAACCGCCAATCCGGTATGTATCGCTTCGCCCGCTCGATCAGCGACGCAGGAGCTCAGAAACTCGTCCAAGAAATTTGCGGCCCCGCCCACCAATGCGCAAGGAAGATCCTCTGGCGGCTCGATGCAGAAACCCCGCTCAATGACAGCGAGGCCAGCCGCTTCAATGGAGTGCCCGGAAATATACCGGAGCAAGAGGCGATTCCCCTGCTCTGCCGCGAGGCCTGCAACCACTTCGTCGCCGAGTGTCGCAAAGCCGCCAAGGCAGAATTCGAGGCGAAATCCGAAAAAGCTTAGGCCTGGTCACGCCAGCTGCTCATGCAGCACAGCCACCGCGTAATCCCGGTTCATGCGAGCGATGTGATCCACACTGATTTCCTTCGGGCAGGCGGCTTCGCACTCGTACTGATTCGTGCAATTTCCAAACCCTTCGGAATCCATCTGCCGCACCATGG
>JBDTNJ010000452.1:0-7705 GCA_039933825.1 Luteolibacter sp. | reverse complement strand
CTGAGGGGGGGGCTGGGGCGCGGCTTGCTGAGCGGAAACCCTGGGGGAGGCGGTGAAGGTGCCAACAAGCACGGTGGCTAGGGCGAAACGCGAGGTCATGGGAGTCATGTGGGGATCAGAAGTTTTGCAACATGGCAATTGCTTCAGTGAGCTTCCCTTGGAGATTCGCGGATTGCAAGCGGGGAAACCTGCGACCTTCGAGAAGAATGTAATCCCCATTCCGGTGAAGCATCAACCGTTGGCCCTGGATCTCAACGGAAGCAATGCCCTCGCCCGCTGCGAGCGCCTTGATCCGATTGATTTCCAGCAGTCTTGCCGCCGCCTCCGGGAGCCTGCCGAAGCGGTCCCGCCAGGATTTTTCCAGCGTGTCGATGGCCCGCAAGGTGCCTGCTTCGGAAAGCTCGCGGTAGGCGGTGATTCGGAGTTTTGTCTCCGCCAGCCAGGAGGAGGGAAGAAACGCCGGAAGCACCCGTTTCGGGTCTTCGCGAGTGTAAGCAGCCTCGCTGAAGGCGATAAAATCCGCTTTGAAGGTGGTCTCACCACGCGGCGCATCCTTTCTTCCCTTGAGCCGGTCCACCGACTGACGGAGAAGCTGGCAATAGAGGTCGAAACCGATTTGTGAAATGTGGCCGGATTGTTTGGTGCCGAGTAAATTTCCCGCACCGCGAATTTCGAGGTCTTTCATCGCGATCTTGAAGCCCGAACCGAGCGCGGTGTATTCCTTGATCGCATTGATGCGTTTACGGGCGTCGCCAACGGTCATCATGTCGCGGGGAAGCAGTAATATAGCGTAGGCTTTCTCCCCGGCACGCCCCACGCGGCCGCGGAGTTGATAGAGGTCGGCTAGGCCGAAGCGGTCGGCGCGGTCGATGAGGATGGTGTTCGCATTCGGGATATCGATGCCGGTCTCGATAATGGTAGTCGCTAACAATACATCGGCATCTCCCTTGACGAAGGTGTGCATGACCACCTCGAGATCGTCCTTGTCCATCTGCCCGTGACCGATGAGGACCCGCGCCTCGGGCACCAGTTCGCGGATTTTAGATGCCATCATGTCGATGGTCTTCACCCGGTTATGGAGGAAAAACACCTGCCCGCCGCGCTTCATTTCACGGCGGATGGCATCGCGGATCACGCGTTCATCGTAGGCGCAAACGGTGGTGGAAACCGGCACCCGGTTCGGCGGCGGTGTATCGATAGTGGACATGTCCCGCGCACCCATCAGCGCCATGTAGAGCGTCCGGGGAATCGGCGTGGCGGAGAGGGTGAGCACATCGACCTGCAGGAAGAGTTGTTTGAATTTTTCCTTATGCGCTACTCCGAAGCGCTGCTCCTCATCCACTACGACCAGCCCGAGATCCTTGAATTTCACATCGCCGGAAACAAGCCGGTGCGTGCCGATCACCAGATCCACCGAGCCATCTTCCAGGCCGGCGAGGGTGCTTCGAATTTCACCCGCGGTGCGGAAACGGTTCAATAGATCGATGCGAATCGGATAGTCCGACATCCGCTCGCGGAAAGTGCGCCAATGCTGTTCTGCTAGGACGGTGGTAGGCACTAGAATGGCGACTTGCTTTCCGCTGGTGATCGCCTTGAACGCCGCACGGATGGCCACCTCGGTTTTTCCAAATCCCACATCGCCGCAAATCAGGCGGTCCATCGGGCGTGGGGATTCGAGATCCCGCTTCGTTTCATCGATCGCCCGTCGCTGATCGGTGGTTTCCGTGTAATGAAAGGAGCGCTCGAACTCCCACATCCAACGCGAGTCCGGCGGATGGGCGAAGCCGGTTTCGGATTGCCGTTCCGCCTGCACGCGCAGGAGCTGCGCGGCGTAATCGAGAATGGATTTTTCCGCCGATTTGCGGGCGGTTTTCCAGGCGGCGCTGCCGAGTTTGTTGAGCTCCGGGGTTTTTCCGCCCAGTCCGACATACTTCCCTACCAGATGCGCTTGTTCCAAAGGGACTCCTAGCAGCGCTCCATCGCGGTATTCCAAGACAAGCTCGTCGCCTTCATCGCCCTGTTGGATTCCTTTGAAGCGGCCGATGCCATACTCGTAATGCACCACCAGATCGCCCTCCTCCATCTCATCAATGGATGCACGGGCACGGGCAGCGCGGGCTTTTTCCATGAGGGACCGCCGGGGGCCGCCCGGAGTCCGGTAACGCCCGAACAGCTCCGATGACGAAAGCACGGCCAACTTTGAAATCGGCACAGTAAATCCAGCTAACAATTCCCCCCGCACCGCGAGCAGGCCCAGATCGCGCTCCAGATCCTTGCCCGCAAGTTCGGCGAAGCGTTCCTCTTCGCCCTTGTTGCCGAACACCATCGCGATCTCCCAGCCATCACGCTTCCAATCATTGAGCTGGCGGAAAAAATTCTCACGCCGCGATTCCTCCAGCACGAAATCCCCAGCCTCGAAGGTCCCCAGCGGACTGCCGAAGCATGCCAGCGTGAAATCCTCCTCGCTGTTATAATCCGCCGCGTTTTCGAGAATGCGGACGTCCGGTTTTTCAATCTCCGCACCGAAGGAGATGATCAAATCGTTTTTTCTACGGTAGTCGGCGACCGTGCCTTCCGTCGATGGCTCGGCAAGTAACAGATCCGCTTCGGTTAATTTTTGCGTCGATGCCTGCGAGTCGAGGTCGAACTCGCGGACCGATTCCAGATCCGTATCGAAAAACTCCAGCCGCAGCGGCTTGGCGGCCTGCCATGCGAAAAGATCGAGAATTCCGCCACGCACTGCGAACTGCCCGCGAGCGGCGACGGTGGGAACGCGCTCGTAACCGTGATCAGATAGAGATTTCGCGAGTTCCCCAGGGTCAAGAGCCGACCCCGGTATCAACGGTGTGCGGCTGGCACGAAGGGCACCGGGGGAGGGGGCCTTCCCGGAAAACGCATCACTGCCACAGATGATGACGCAGCTTTCCGAGCGTGCGAGAATTTCCAACACCGAAAACCACTCTGCGGCGGACTCCGGATCGGCGATCGTGCCATCGCCCGTTTCCACTGGCCCATCCGGCAGAACCAGGCCCGTGACCCCCCACAACTCCAGCTCTGATGCCAAGCGCTCCCGATGGCGTGGCATTTCGGAAATCAACCACAGCCGGTTCTTTTTCAGATCCTTCGCCGCTTGCACGACCACCGCCGCTAGAAATGCATGCGACGCTTCAGCGGAGTGATCGAGTACGACTTCCCGCTCACCCTTGGCCAATGGGGCCAGGCGCACAGCGAAGTCAGGCTGAGTCACGGCCCGGCGCAGCCAGTCGTGAGTGAGGTCGTCCATGCGGGACACGCCGGAGCTTGAAACGGCTTTACGCCCTCCGCAAGTCGCCAATGTTGTGATTTCGCCTCGACCTTTGCACCAGCGGTGGTATGGGTCCCGGACATGATGGAACAAGAACAGGAAAAGCCAGATCCGCACGTGATTCCTCTGCCGGATTTGTCGCCACCACCCCCGCCGCCGCCATCGCCTTTGAGCGCGATGTCTGCGAATCGTCCAACCCCTCTGGATTCCCATACAACCGTGGATGGAACGGTGAACCTCAAGACTCGTGAAGGCGGTGATTCCGATGATGACGCGCTAGTTTCGGGATTTGCCCCGTTCAATACCCGGGCCACGGCGGCGGTGATCGATTGCATGGTTTCTTTCGGAATTACCATCACCTTATCTTGGCTGCTGCCGGGTTTTGCCAGCAAGCTCGCCTGGCTCACTGGCATGGCCTATCTGATTGTTCGCGATTCGCTGCCGTTTTTGGGCGGGCAAAGCGTCGGGAAAAAGGCAATGAAGATCAAGGTCGTGACTCTGGACGACAAGTCATTGTCAGGAAACTGGGAGGCGGCGGTGATCCGCAATTTGATACTGGTGATTCCACTAATGGGCCTCGTTGAAGTCTTCATCTTGCTCACCCGCGAGGACAAGCCTGAGCGCGGTCGCCGCTTGGGCGATGAGTGGGCGAAGACCAAGGTGATCATCGCGCCTGAGCCGGTGGGGGACGAAAAACCCGAATGATTACCCGCTTTTCAAGCGGGGGCGGATTTGCCAGCCTCCGCGCATGGATAGTTACGAGGTATTGAGAGAGGCGCTTCAAAAAACAAGTCCCAAAGCGGTGGCGGCTGAGTTGGGAGTGTCCCTATCGCTGGTTTACAAGTGGGCGGAAAAGCCTAGCGACATCAGTTCAGGGAGCAAAAATCCGTTGGATCGTCTTCTCCAAATCATCGAACTGAGCGGGGACACGGGCATTGTCGAGTGGCTTTGCAGACAGCAGCGCGGGCATTTTGTGAAGGATCCGCAGGTAAGTGACCGGAAAATCGAGCACGTGCTGCCAGCCACACAGGAAATCATCGGGCGGTTCTCTGATTTGTTAGCCCGGATCTCGGATGCGGCGGATGATCACTCGGTGAACGAGCAGGAAGCGGATGAAATCCGTGAAATCTGGGACAAGCTGAAAAGTTACGCCGAGGGATTTGTCCGCGCGTGTGAAAATGGCGACTTCAAGCACATGTCGCGCCTGCCATCCGGTCGTCCGGTGACGCCGTGATGACTATGCGGCTGGAGAGGCACCTAAAACCAATCCTGCCGCCTGTTGGTTTCCTCCGGTGGTGATGACGATCACCCGGTCGAAACTTCCAGATTTGAGCGCCTCCACCGCGGCGACGATTTGTAAAGCCGCGGATGCTCCCATCGCCTCACCGAGAATCATGCGCGGCGACCAGCGCGGCCCCGTCCAATCGCTCCAAGCCGAGGACTCCGCCCGATCATAGCGGCCGATCCCCGCGCGACCATCGATGAGAAGGGATCGCCCGTTATCTACCACTCCAAGCCGCTCACGGATTTCTCTGGCGGCTGCCATGCGCGAACAACCTGAATAACTAACAGGGTTTGGCAGGTGCAGCAGTTTTACCGGCCCCTCTCCCGCTTCCAGATAGATCGCGCCCGCGCCCTCGGCAGGGAGATAGCTTCTTGAATAAAGGCAGAGGCCCTCCGCACTCAGCCAGTCGATTTCTTCGCTGGCAACGATCAGGCAGCCATCGACATCGCCCCGCTCGATCCATTCGGCTGCTAGGTCGATTCCGGTGAAAAATCCGCTGCTATCGGCGATCAGGCTGTCGTTGGGTGCGCTGCTGCCGATCATTGCGGAGACGTGGCTCGATGGCGCATTGAAGACCGTTTCAGGAAACAGGATTGGACTCGCCATCGCCGGGTCTGCCAGAACCTCGCCGAAAAACCGATTGGAGTAATTCACACAGCCGTTGATCAACGTGAAAATGACCCCCACCCGCAAATCTCCAGCAGCGATGGCTGCCAGCCGCGTTTCGCCGAGCGCTTCCATCACAGCGGCGGCGGCGAATTTCGAGATCGGACTGGCCCGGCGGAGTCTGGGAAACTTCGGGGTGGTGGCGTTTTCCGCAGGAACGCGGAGGACGGGGGTTTGAATCAAGATGCCGCCCGTGGTTCGCTCCAGCAGGGATGGCGTCAAACGCTCGCCCGAAGCGAGAGCATTCATCGTCGCCTCCACGCCCCAACCTGCGGGAGAAACTGCGCCGCTGCCCGTGATCGATAGATTCATGCGGTTCCCTCCTTGCCGAAAACGAGCGTCGCATTTGAGCCGCCGAAGCCGAACGAATTGGTGAGAACCCGTTGGACGCGCGCCTCGCGGGGTTCTCTAACGAGGTCAAAGGTGCACACCGGATCGGCTTCACGGACGTTGAGGCTGGCGGGAAGGAACTGGCCTTTAAGCGCCATCAGGCTGATCACGGATTCCACCGCACCCGCGCCGCCTAGCAGGTGCCCGATCGCGGATTTGGTGGAGCTGACTTTGATTTTCCCGACGTTTTCGCCGGCCCAGCGCTGGATCGCGTTACCTTCCGCGATGTCATTGAGCGGTGTGCCCGTGCCGTGGGAGTTGATGTAGTCGATTTGTTCCGGAGCGAGATTCGCCATGGTGCAGGCGGCCCGCATGGTCACCAGCGCGGCATCGCCGAGAGGGTGGGGTTGGGTGAGATGATGGACGTCGGTGGCAGCTCCATAACCGAGGATCTCCGCGATCACTTTCGCACCACGGGCTTTCGCCGAGGCTGCGGATTCCACGATGACGAAGCCCGCGCCCTCGCCTAACGCAAGACCATCGCGCGCGGCATCGAACGGGCGGGGGATGCCGGAGGGACTAAGCGCTTGGAGGGCGTCGAAACCGGCGAAAACGAGTTGGCACAGCGCATCGTAGCCGCCAGCCAGAACGATTTCCGCGCGGCCGGAGCGGACGAGATGGAATGCGTGGCCGATTGCATTCGCCCCCGAGGCACAGGCGTTTGAAACGATTCGCATCGGTCCACGGACGCCGAGCTCACGGGCCATGTCCGTCATCTGGCGCTGGGCTTGGTAGGTTTCCACACGCTGGAGTTGGGAATGACGTCGGCAGGGATCGGCGAGTGCCTGTTTATAATATTCCTCACCGATGGGCATCGCCGCCGCCGATGTGCCGATGATGATAGGCATTTCTCCACCGGATAGACCGGCGTCTGCCAATGCCTCGCGTGCGGCCAGCAGGGCGAGGCGGGTGCCGCGATCCATGCGTCCCCAAGTTTTGCGTGATATTCCGAAATCCGGCGCGGCCTCGGGTAAATCGACCTGGCCCGCCGTCCCGACACGCTGCCGGGAAACATCGAAAAGTGTCACCGGGGAAAATGCCATTCGCCCGGCTCGGAAACCCGCTGAGTTTTCCGCCCAATCCCGGCCCATCGGCGACACGATTCCCGCGCCGGTCACCACCACAGGGCAGGGATTTCGGGGAAGTGGGGAGTCGGAAGAGTAAGCCACGGGAAGACGGAATCAGATAAGGCTGGTCAGAGCGGGGTTCAGGTAGCTAGGCAGGCACACGCACCTTGTCAAATGCCGTATCATCGCTGGTTAGATATCTCCCGCCGCTATGCCTCCCGTCCTGCCATTTTCGATGGCGGAAAAACCGTGACGTTTGCGGACCTCGCTGCGGGGCTCGAGCAGCTCCCGCAGGCGGTTGCGCCGGTGATCGCCCGCAGTGGCGGCTTGGATTTTTTTCTGCAAATCCTGCGGGCGTGGCGTGACGGGCAGTCGGTGATACCCGTGGAGCGTGATGCCCCGGAGCCGCAGCTCGAGCACGCGCCCGCTCCGGGAACCTGCCTGGTGAAATACACTCCCGGAGCCAGCGGCATCCCGCGGGGGATTTTTTTCAATGCGGCACAAGTCTTGGCCGATGGCGATCGCATCGTGTCTGCGATGCGGCTCACCCCGGATGTGCCGAACCTCGGGGTGATCTCGCTGGCCCATTCGTATGGGTTTTCAAACGTGGTGCTGCCGCTGCTGTTGCATGGAGTGCCGGTACACCTCGCGCCGGTGCCTTTTCCCAGAGTGGTTGAGGAAATTTTCAAATGCCATGAATCCATCGTGGTGCCGGCCGTGCCTTCCATGTGGCGGGCATGGCATCGTGCGGGGATTTTGACCGAAGCACCGATCCGACTCGCGCTATCCGCCGGTGCACCACTGGCGCTCGCATTGGAGCTCGATGTGTTCACCGCGTCGGGTTTGAAAATCCGCAATTTCTACGGCGCCAGTGAGTGCGGCGGAATCTCGCTGGATGACAGCGACACACCGCGGGAATCCGCCGATGACGTGGGCACGCCGTTGCCGGGTGTGGCGGTATCCATCAGCGACGGCGGACGCATCGTGGTGAAG
>JBDTNJ010000451.1:0-3835 GCA_039933825.1 Luteolibacter sp. | reverse complement strand
TCCGCAGCGTGCTTCTGCTCCTGGTCGCATCGGCAGGATGCGACACGCCAACCGGATCTCGACTCAAAGGGAAATCCGAAGACCAACAAGGACGGATCCCCAAGCTTGAAAAAGCCGTCGTGGCAGGACGCGGGCGTCACCGGCTACATTATCCGAGCCAGTGCGGATCTTAAATCCATTCTATCAACCCAACGCCTGCCATGGGAAAGCGGGGCGATCACCTCATGCGCGGTCGCACAGGATGGAACGATCTACTTGGCAGGAAAGGCAAACGACTCGATTGTCCATCTCACCAAGGACACCGAGGAACTTCACGTCGTCAGCCGATCAGAGAACGGTGCGGCTTGCAATCATGCGTTCATCGCAAAGCTAAGCGCCGATGCATCCAGCGTCATTTGGCTGCGCCATGCCAAAGGCCCTTCCAATGCACCGAAGGTCTCTATCCTGTCAGACGGATCACTGACATTCACCGCGCAACGCCTCTGGAATATTTCAACCTCTGGCGCAGAATCTGCCAGCATCCAAATTCCCAACTGTCCTGGGCCTCTCATTGCGGTAAACCCGAAAGACGGCAGCATCGCCCGTGGCGGCGAACATCACTCCCCCACCGGCCGTGAACCGTGGCGATGCCCGACTCTCAATATCAATGATCCAGATGGAACCCAACGCCACCAGTTCTATGACTGGCTAGGTCCATACGTGGGATTGGACAATTTACGACTGGTATCTGACACCGCTGTCCGCCGGGTAACTTACGATCCTGATGGGAACCTCTTTCTCTATCTTTGGTCGGATGGAGGCAACAGCGTGGCACTGCGAGAACCTTTCGACATCAGAATGCCAGCTTCCAACTTCCAAGGCCTCGGATTCGGAGCCTGGGGAGCGGGCGTGCTCAGCGCAGCCTATCTCATCCGGATCGACCCCAAGACCTATCAGGTGAAGGACGGGACAATGTGGCTTGCCTATCTGGAGTCCGTCAACAAGCCCAATACCGCATGGATCGACCAACTTGCGTTCGCTCCTGATGGCTCGGTTTGTTTCACTGGTCGCGCGGCCAACTGCGTGATTCAGACAAGCAACCGCCTCAGTCAATGTAACAGCGAACAGCACATCGTGATTCTCAATGAAAATCTAAGGTCGATCCGTTTCAGTTCCACCGTGCCGGGCAGCGGTCAAGCCCAGATTGGGGATGGTGATGAAACATGGGGAATCTGTAGCGCCAACTCTGGAAACAAACAGCGCGTGCTTTTTCTCACCGGGGCCAGCGAGGGGGCAGGTGAATTCAAAACCCCCACCGTCAATGCCAGCCAGAACAGCTTCGGCGGAGGTTGGATGGACGGATACGCAGTGCTACTGGAAATGGATTCGAACCTGCGCCAGAAGCCCGCCCCCTTGCCAGACGAGGAGATCACCGACTGGCAACCGGTGCCAAACTCTCAGACACCAACCAAGCCGGAATCTTTTATCAACAGTAAGGGACGGGGACCACAACCGGGACAGACCTTTCGCTTCCAGTCTCTCAAGTGGGTCACTGTCGATGCGGAATTCCGAGATCCGTCCAATCAACTATGGCCATCATTTTTCTACGGCAACCCAACGAGCGGTGATTTCACTTTCGACCCGGTTCATCCAGCGATGCAGTGCAAACTTGAATGTGATCGCGTTTGCCAACCCAAAGATGACCCGACCGGCAGACTGATGGGTGAGTGGCTCCCCAAAGAGGGAGCATCTCTCGACTTCTCGTTCGAAATCAAATCATTAGATCCATTCCAAAGCCGGGAAGAATTCCGAAAAGAAGGAACAAGCACAAAGAAGCGGCAGATAGTTGTCGCCACGGCAAACGCTGTGATGACAGCCCTTGGGCGAACGTATCCCGTCAAAGCCGAATGCCAGTTCAAGTGGCAGTATCCTTCGAAATCCAATATCCCGGACGGCGTCCAAATCGACGCCTTTTTCGCCACCACCGGAAAAGTCCTTGGGCTGAAGAATCCCAAAGCGGCAGGAGAGATCAAAGTCCGCGTGAGTGCCGTGGCGAATTCCAAACCACCCGATTCCACAAAGAAAACCAAATGAACTGGCCAGAGAAAATTTCATGATATTCACAAGAAGACTCACAGCAACCTTGCTCTTCTGTTCGTGGATTCCCGTCTCCGGTATGAGCACGGAGATTCCCGCCTGCCCACTGGGTGCGGACCACCCACTTGAGGTAAGGGTGAATGATCTCTTGAATCGTATGACACTTGAGGAAATGGCATCCCAATTGGTTAGCAGATCACCGGCCATCCAGCGCCTTGGTATTCCGGCGTTCATTTGGGACAATGAGGGCAAGCATGCGTTCGTTTCTTGCTTTCCTGTTAGTATCGGGATCGCGGCGACATGGAATCCCTCACTGTCCGAAAGAGTGGCGAGCGCCATTTCCGACGAAGCGCGAGCAACCCACAATAATCTGGTAAAGGAAGGCAAAACCCAGCGTTATCTATGTTTTTGGGCACCTACGATCAACATGGCCCGCGACCCGCGATGGGGAAGGATCAACGAGTCGTTCGGAGAAGACCCTTACCTAACCACACAACTTGCGATCCCGTTCATCCGCGGCATTCAGGGAAATGATCCAAAATATCTCAAAGCCGCCGCCGGGATCAATCACTACGCGGTTTACAGCGAGGAAAGGGACCGCCACAGCGTGGATGCGATCGTCAGGGACGAGCGCCTTTTGCGGGATTATTATCTGCCCCAATTTGAAGCATGCATCAAACAAGGTGGAGCCGCCACGGTAGGTGCCACCAACAATGGTCTCAATGGTGTGCCACTGTGTGCGAACCGCTTCATGCTCAATAACATTCTGCGCCAAGAGTGGGGATTTAATGGATTCGTGTTTTCGGATTCTGCTTCGGTTGAGGATCTCTATCAGACTCGGGCACTTGTTCCTGATGCAGCAACTGCCGCCGCCGCCGCCCTCGGGGCCGGTTGTGACATTAACACCGGATTGTCCGACACCTACCTCAAATACCTTCCGGAGGCAGTGCGCCAGAGTTTGATCAGCAAGAACGATGTCGTTGAAGCCTGCCGCCGCGTCATGACCGTTCGATTCCGACTGGGCCTTTTCGATCCTCCAGATGAAGTCCAATACAGCCGCATTACTGACCGTGTGATCGACAGCTCAGCGAACCGCCAACTCGCGCGCGATGTGGCCGCAGAGTCGATCGTTCTTCTGAAAAACGAAGGCAATATCCTGCCACTCCAGACTTCAATCATCAAACGAATTCTCGTCACCGGACCGCGGGCGGACCTGCCTGAACTCGGGCGTAAACAGACAGGGTCTTCGAGTAAAAATGTCTCCGCCCTTGAGGGTATCCGCCAAAGGGGCAGCGCTGCCGGAATGGAAGTGGTATATGAGAAAGAATCCGCTGCATCTGTTCGCGCGGCGTCATCCTCGGATGTGGTCCTGTTTTTCACCAGCTTGATGGAAGGAGAAGTTTCGGACCGAATGAATCTCGATCTGCCTCCACGCCAGGAAAAACAGTTGCTAGATTTGATAGAGACAGGGACCCCGATCGTCGTCGTCTTCATATCCGGTGGTTGCGTGACATCAGAGCGATGGATCGAACATGTTCCAGCCGCCTTGGCCGCGTGGTATCCCGGCGAGGAAGGCGGCAACGCCATCGCGGATATTTTGTTTGGAGATGTCAATCCAAGCGGGAAGTTGCCAATCACCTTTTATCGCAACAGGGAGCAACTGTTGCCATTTGACGAGTTTGACATTAGAAAGGGCATGACCTATCAATATGCCAAAGCTCCCGTCCAATGGAGCTTCGGACACGGACTGGGTTACACC
>JBDTNJ010000450.1:0-16123 GCA_039933825.1 Luteolibacter sp. | reverse complement strand
CGGGCTTCCTCTGCCACCGCGGGATTGTAGAACCCAGCCTTGGCTATCTCTACACGACTTGGAATGATACCGAAGGCCCGTTTATTGGTGGGAAAGGCGATGTTTGGAAATACGCGATCGCTTCGGCGACTTGGACGCGCATCAGTCCGGTGCCATCCACGGATCCCAGCTTGGAGTGGGGATATGACGGAATCGCGATCGACCGATCGAATCCTTCAACCCTCATGGTGGGAACGCAGAGCTGTTATTATCCCGACGGGGCTCTGTGGAGGAGTGTTGATGGCGGTGCCACATGGAGCAAATCGTGGCAATATACCACCTACCCTGCTAAGTCTTACCGGGCTGTCATGGATGTTTCCGCAACCCCATGGATGGAAGACCCCGGGACGCCTGCACCGCCGTTCTCCAACATCAATCTTAGTGCCGCAGTGGCTGGAATAGCGATTGATCCTTTCAACTCGAACAACGCCTTCATCTGCGCTGGAGGGGCCGGTTTATGGCGGAGCACCAACCTTACCAACTGGGTGCCGGGAGGCAGCGGAACCTGCACCCTCACCGTCGGCGCGCGCGGAATTCAAGGGAATGCGATAACCGATATGATCAGTCCGCCTTCCGGAGCGCCTCTGCTGACGACGATGCTGGATTTGGGAGGCTTTCGTCACACGGATCTTACCACCGTTCCGACCACCCGCCACCCGTCGATGTGGTTCGACAACTCCAGTATTGATTTCGCCGAGAACGATCCCAACCAAATCGTGCGGGTGGGAAAGGGCCAGACTGGGAATGGAGATCCCGGGCGCTGTATCGCCATTTCCAGTGATAATGGCATCAGTTGGACGCAGCCGAATCAGCCGGCAAACACGGTTCGCGGCGGCACGGTCGCCAGCAGTTGTAATGGCACCACGAACCTGGTCTGGGCTCCCGTGGGGGATGTCTCGGTGCCGGTTTCCTATTCGACAAACGGGGGAGACACTTGGGCTTCGTCAACGGTTATACCGGCGGGTGCTCAGGTTCGAGCGGACCGTGTGACACCAGGCAAATTCTATGGGTTCCTCTATGGAAACTTCTATGTTTCGACAAATCAGGGTGCGAGTTTTGCCTCCACGGCCTCCGGGCTTCCGACCTGGGGAGATATGCGGCCCGTATTTGGAAGAGCAGGTGACATCTGGCTGGCGGGGAGAACCGACGGCCTCTGGCACTCCACCAATTCCGGGAGCAGTTGGACCAAACTACCGAACGTCGCGGAGTCCTACACCATCGGATTCGGCAAGGCTGCGCCCGGGCAAAGTTATCCTGCTGTCTATATGAGCGGCCGCATAGGTTCCATTTATGGGATTTACCGATCCGATGACGGTGGAGCCAACTGGACGCGGATGACGGATAGTGCCCACCAATATGGAGCGCTGAATGGCTCGCTCACCGCAGACAGGAACATCTACGGCCGTTGCTACTCCACCACGGGATTTGGCGGCGTGGTCTATTCGACGATCCCTTCAGACAATCCGGACTCGTTGCAGACCATGCTCCTGTTTAACGAAGCCAGCGGCACCACGGCGGCCGACTCCAGCGTGAATATCCGGCACGGCACGCTGGTCAACGGCCCGACGCGCGTTACCGGCAAAGGCGGCAACGCGGTGGATCTCGACGGCACTAACGATTATGTGAACCTGCCGACCGGCGTCGTGAGCGCTCTCACTGATTTCACTATTTCCACATGGGTGAATCTGGATGCGGCCAGTTCGTGGTCGCGGATCTTCGATTTCGGCTCGGGCACCACGAGCTACATGTTCCTGACTCCCGCCGCCAACAGCGTGACCGGCCCTGTTCGCTTCGGCATCACCACCTCGGGCGGCAGCGGCGAGCAAACAATCAGCGGCACGTCCCCGTTGCCCACGGGTGCCTGGACCCATGTGGCCGTGACCGTGTCCGGCAACCTGGGCATTCTCTATGTCAACGGCGTCGAAGTCGGACGCAACGCGGCGCTTACGATCGCCCCCATGAGCCTTGGCGGCACCTGGCAAAACTGGATCGGACGCTCCCAGTATCCGGATCCTTATCTCAACGGACGCGTGGACGACTTCCGCATCTACAGCAATGCCCTCGCGGCAAGCGACGTGCTCGCTTTGTTCAACGGCACCGCCGGCGCACTGGCTTCTCCTTGGGCGAGCCAGGACATCGGCTCTGTCGGCCTCGTTGGGAGCTCGGGCTCGCCCGGCGACGACGTTTACGTGACCGCCTCCGGCAGCGACATCTGGAACGAATCGGACAATTTCCACTACGTCTCGCGCATCTGGACCGGCGACGGCACGCTGACCGCACGCGTCAACGGCCTCGCCGCCACCGATGCCTGGGCCAAGGCGGGCCTCATGTTTCGCGAGAGTTTGGACGCCAATGCCCGTAACGCCTTGATCACCGTTACTCCGGGCAACGGCACCAGCTTTCAATCCCGTTCCAGCACAGGTGGCGTCACCGGCTTCAGCAATATCGTCGGCCTCTCCGCCCCGTATTGGCTGAAGCTCCAACGCGTCGGCAACGTGTTCACGCCCTATCAATCGGCGGATGGCATCACGTGGACCCAGACGGCCGCACCCGTGACCTTGTCCCTGCCGACGACATGTTATGTCGGCTTCGCGGCCACCGCACACAACAACACCCTGCTCACCGCCGCGCAGTTCGATCAAATCTCGCTGCTCCCCCCGGTGCCACCCGCCCCCACCGGCCTGAGCGCGACCGCAGGCAACGCGCAGATCACGCTCTCGTGGAACGCCGTGAGCGGGGCCACCGATTACACCATCCAGCGGTCAGCCAGCAGCGGCGGAACCTACACGAATCTGGTCACGGGTATCTCTGCGACGAACTACATGAACTCCGGCCTCGCCGACGGCGCGACGTGGTATTACACCGTCGCCGCGAACGGTCTGCCGGGCGTCGGGACGGCCTCTGCTCCCGTGTCGGCGACCACCTACACCGCCGTGGAAAACTGGCGCGTCGTGAACTTCGACACGATCAACAACACTGGCAACGCCGCCGACAGCGCCGACCCCGACGGCGACGGCTGGACCAACGCACAGGAATACATCAGCGGCACGAACCCGAACAACCGCTCGAGTTTGCTGAAAATCTCCCAGACGCAGGCAAGCGGGAGTAATATGCTCGTCAGCTTCCCGACGGTGGTCGGGAAAACCTACCGCGTGGAGCGTTCCGACACACTGCAAAGCGGCTCATGGGTCACCGTTCAGGACAACATCGCCGGCAACGGCGCCACCAAGCAGATCACCGACACCGGCGGCGCGACCCAACAAAAACGCTTCTACCGGGTCGTCGTGTGGTAACTTGACTGGGATTTTCTCTATGCAGCGATCACTCGACAGACTTCAAAGTCCCCAAATGAATCCCCTCAAGAAACGCCGTTTCGCAGGGCTTCTGGCCGCGGACGCTTTGCTTTCGCGCGTCTGGGCGCAGGTCAAAGTGGCGTGTGTGGAAAAAATCCAAACCCAGTTATCAAGAGCCGCCATGAATATCATTCGCAGAATCGTCTTGCTCCTCCTCGCCACCGGCCTGGTCGGCGGCCTGGTCGGCGGCCTATGCGCGCAAACATTGACCAGCGGAACTGCCGCGCCCACTCCTGGAGCGAACGACATTTCCCAGCTCTCCACCAGCGGCAACCAGACCTCGCCCGACGGGTTGAATTATTACACCGACAACAGCTCTCCCGCCGGGCAGACGTTTACGACCGGAACCAGCGCGACAAAGCTCGTGTCGGTCGCCATCAAGACGGCGGGATTGTATTCCGGCGGCGGTTACGGCACGCCTGCGACCACGCCGACGTATTACCTGCGCATCTACTCGATGAGCGGCAGCACGGCGACGCTGCTGATCACGTTCAGTGCCGCGAATCCCGGTTTCACCGACGGCGACTGGCTGCAATGGACCGGGATCAATGTTCCTCTGGAGGCGAACAAATCCTATGCGTTTTCTTTTGGCATAAAACCGTCCGGCGGCGGCTACGCGGCGCTGGCCGTGGCCACAAACGCATCCGCGGGCGGCGAAGCTGCGCTCATTCCGATCAGCGGTGGTGCCATTACCACTGGTGGCAGCCACAGTTTTGACGCGGCTTTTTCACTGGGTCTGCAAACAACCACCAGCCTACCCGCCACCACACCGCTGCCGGTCCCGACCATTGGCTGGAACCTTGGAAATACGTTGGAGGCCACGTGGGGAGTGCCAACCTTTACTGCGGCGCCGTTCTACGCCGCCGCCAACGCCGGGTTCAACGCCGTGCGTATTCCGTGCGCGTGGGACTTCAATGCCAACCAGACTACCTACCAGATCAACCCTGCTTACATGGCGAAGGTGAAGCAGGCGGTGGATTGGGCCATCGCGGCGGGAATGTATGTCGTCATGAACGATCACTGGGACGGTGGCTGGCTGGAAAACAACATTGGGACAACGGTTGATCCAACTCTTAACGCGAAGATGAAATCCTACTGGACGCAGATCGCAACCGCGTTTGCCGGTTATGACAACCATTTGATCTTTGCCGGAGCAAACGAACCCTACGTGACCAGTCCTGCCACGACGAACACGTTGATGGCTTACTACCAGACGTTCGTCAATGCGGTTCGCGGCGTCGGGGGCAATAACACAAATCGATGGCTGGTGCTGCAATACGTAGCGACCCCGTCGTGGTTTAACTACCTTCCGGCGGACCCAACACCCGGTCGCCTGATGGTGGAATATCATTCCTACACGCCCATTCAGTTTGCGCTTATCTCGAGCGATGCCTCGTGGGGCAATATGCAACATTACTGGGGACCGGCTTATCATTACGCTGGCGACCCAACCCACAACTGCGTCGCGCCTGAAGAAGGTGCCATTGACGCGGAATTCCAACGACTGACCGACCAATATATCAGCAAGGGCATCCCCGTAATGCTGGGCGAGTTTGGGGTTCCAGGGAAGACTCTTACCGGCGATGCGGCGATCTACAATCGTGCTTCCGTTCTCTATTACATCAAGTATGTTTGCGAATCCGCTAGGGCCCACGGTATTAGCCCCTTTAATTTTAGCATTGGTGACAGCATCATCGACTGGAACACAGGCGCGATCACAGACGCGAATTTCGTGGCGTCGTTGACTGGTGGCGTCGCGCCTCCACCGCCAAATGGTGCCCCCTACGCGGCATCCGGCCTCACTCTAACGGCTGGCACTGGCCAGGTAAGCTTGTCTTGGACGGCCGGCAGTGGAGCGACCAGTTACAGTATCTACCGGGCAGCGGAATCCGGCTACGCGAGTGACAATGCACCAATCGCCACCGGCATCACTGGCACGTCCTATCTCGACACGGGCCTCAATGTTGGCACCACCTATTACTATCAGGTGGTCGCCGTGAATGCCTCCGGGCCGTCTGGTTTTTCAGGCGAGGCCCACGCGACGACGCCCGGCGTCAACCCGGATTCGGCGAAATACAACTTTGAAACCGATACGCAGCATTGGTCGTCGGATAGCAGCGATCAAATCACCGGAGTGGCGACTTCAACCGCGCAGCACTATGCGGGCAACCAGTCGCTGGCTGTGACCTTCAGCGGCACCGCGGCGGGCGTATCGCACGTCAATGTGAGCGAAGTGACTGTAGCTCCGGGCGCGACGGTTACCTTCCGTATCTGGATCCCGAGCGGCAGCCCGATCACCTCCGTTGAGCCCTTTCTTCAGGACTATGACTGGGCATGGAATTCAAGCTATTATGGAAGCCTGACTGCCAACGCATGGAACACGCTTACCCTGACGGTGCCATCAACAGCCACAACGCCATTGAAGCTGCTGGGTCTTCAGATCAGGACCAGCGCCGCCTGGTCGGGCACCTGCTACATCGACTCCGTCTCCTGGCCGGCTGTCACCACGGCGCCCGCCGCGCCGACGGGCCTGACGGGCCTGACGGCTGCGGCCGGCAGTGGCAGCGTCACTTTGAACTGGTTCGCCTCGGCGACGACCAGAAATTACATCATCAAACGCTCGACGACCAACGGTGGCCCATACAGCGCCATTGCCACTACGTCAGGCACTTCGTTGTGGGATGCCAATGTAGTCAATGGCACAACCTACTACTATGTGGTATCCGCCGTGAACGATGCGGGCGAAAGCGCCAACTCCACGCAAGTCAGTGTCACACCCGCCGATCTGAGGGCGCTCTATGCCTTCGAAGGCAATGCGCTCGACACCAGTGGCAACGGCTATAATGGCACAGCCACTTCCGTGACCTACCCCACGGGCGTCGTTGGCAGCCAGGCCGCGCAGTTTAACGGCGCCAGCAGCCGTGTCGTGATCCCACCCTCCGTCACGGGCGACTTCACCGTCGCGCTGTGGGTAAAGACGACCGATTCAGCCGGATCCTCAGGAGACCAATGGTGGTCCGGCAAGGGTTTGGTGGATGGTGAGATTAGCATCGCCGGCGCGGATTGGGGCACCTCCATCGTGGGCGGAAAATTCGTGCTCGGCGTCGGTTCGGCCAGTGCCGACACCACCGTGGCTTCCTCGGCCAGCGTCAATGACGGCACATGGCATCATGTCGCCGCGACGCGCAACACCACCACGGGCGCGATGAGCGTGTATGTGGACGGCGTGTTGAGCGGCAGTGGAACCGGCCCCACCGGCTCGCGCACGGGGCCCACGCAACTGAGCATCGGCAGTCTGCAAACCGGATCCAACTACCTCAACGGCACGATAGATGAGGTGCGTATGTATGCCCGCATACTCACCAGCACCGAGATTAACAATCTCGCCGTGGTGATTCCGCCGTCCGCGCCAACGGGATTGTCGGCCACCGGCGCGGGAAACAGCGTGAATCTAAGCTGGTTCACCGCAATCGGCGCCACCGGGTATAACGTCAAGCGCTCCGGGTCGAGCGGCGGTTCCTACACGACCATCGCCACGAACCTGACGGCGCCCAGCTATCTTGATTCAGGCCTGACCACCGGGGCCACTTATTACTATGTCGTATCTGCGTTGAATGCTGCCGGTGAAAGCCAGAATTCCCCGGAGCTTGGCGTGACGCTCGCCAGCACGACGACGGTAACCGGCACCTCTCTGGCGGCCTCCGATGGCTATGTGCGCGCCTCCAACAGTGCGAACACCGCAGGCGGGTCCACTTTCGCGACCACGAATCCCTGCCGCCTGGGCGACGACAGCAGCAACCGGCAATACAAGGGAATTTTTTCCTTCGACACCTCGTCGCTTCCGGACAACGCGGTCATTGTGTCGGCGACGCTCAAGTTCAAACGCGCATCGCTCACTGGCGTCAATCCGTTCCTCGACCATGGGTCATGTTATGTGGACATCAAAGGTGGCACTGGCTTCAACGGCAGCACAAATCTGGAATCGGCTGACTTCCAGGCCGCAGCCGATGCCACGCAGGTCGCCACGATGAGCAACCCCTTGCTCGATGGTGCATTGTCCACCGGCGCGATGAATACAACGGGCCGGGCGTTGATAGACAAGACGGGCACAACCCAGTTTCGCGTTTACTTTTCCACGCCATCAAACGCCAACAACTCCAACGATTACATTAGCTATTACCCTGGCGACGACTCCACGGCAGCCAACAGGCCGACGCTCGATGTGACCTATTATCTCGACACCGCCGCCACACAGCCCGGGGCGCGGCTGAAATTCGATGAAACCAGCGGCACCATGGCGGCAGACTCGTCCGGGCATGGCTGGCACGGCACGCTTGTCAACGGAGCGGCATGGGCGGCTGGCAAATACAACAACGCCGTCAGCCTCAGCGGCAGTGCCCATGGGACTCTTCCCGCTGGCGTCGTCAGCACGCTCGGCGATTTCACCATTAGCACTTGGGTGAAATTGAACAGCGTGAGCAACTGGACGCGCATATTTGACTTTGGCAGCGGCACGGGAACCTACATGTATCTGACTCCGCAAAATGGCAGCACGGGAAAAATCGGTTACGCCATCCTGACCAGAGGCGGAAGCGAGCAGCAAATAAGCGGCGGCAGTCCACTCCAGACCGGCACATGGACGCACGTCGCGGTGACGCTGTCCGGCTCCACAGGCACGCTCTACGTGAACGGCGTCTCGGTGGGAACGAACCCATCCATGACGGCCAAACCTTCCGCCCTCGCAGGGACGCCGCAGAACTACATCGGCAGGTCGCAATTCAGTGCCGACCCCTATTTGGACGGTGCAGTGGATGAATTCCGAATCTACAACCGCGCTCTCAGCCTGGCCGAAATTCAGTCGCTTGCGATTCCCCCCGTGATCACCAGTGCGACCACGGCGACAGGGACAAACGGAAGCGCGTTTAGTTATACCATCACAGCCAGCAACAGCCCGTCCAGCTACAGCGCGAGCGGCCTGCCGACGGGTTTGAGCGTGAACCCAAGCAATGGATTGATCAGCGGAACGCCGTCAGTGACTGGCGCTTTCAACGCGATCATCAACGCGACCAACGCCGGTGGGACAGGCAACGCCTCACTGACGATCACGGTGCAACCCGCCCCGCCAGCGGCCCCTGCTGGCCTGACTGCGACCGGCACGGACGCGGCGGTGTCCTTGAACTGGAGCGCATCCGGCGACGCGACGGGCTACACGCTTTGGCGCTCGCTGACCAGCGGCAGCGGTTACACGGTGCTGGCCGGCGGCACGACAGCGGTGACGAACTACGCAGACACGAGTGCGATCAATGGGACGAGCTACTACTATGTCGTGAGGGCGACAAATGCCGGCGGCAGCAGCGGCGACTCCAATCAGGCGTTCGCGACGCCGTTGTCCGCATTGCAAGCTTGGAGGCTCGCGACCTTCGGCATGATCGCCAACACCGGCAACGCCGCCGACAGCGCCGATCCCGACGGCGACGGCTGGACCAACCAACAGGAATACATCAGCGGCACCGATCCTAATAATTTTTTCAGCCTGTTGAAGATCACCACCTTAGGGCCTTCGGGAAACGACATGCAGGTGAGTTTTTCGTCCGTTTCCGGCCGGATCTATCGGGTGGAGCGTTCCGATACCCTGCAGGTTGGTTCGTGGATGACGGTGCAACAGTATATCGCCGGCACCGGTGGCCTCGTTCAGATTTTAGACACCAGTAGTGCTGGCAACATGAGGCGGTTCTATCGGATCGCCGTCTCGCAATGATCCGGAAAATACGAAGGGGTCCGAAATGTTAGTGTTGCCCGTGACACAGGCCGGTTTTGATCACCCTTTCCCCCCGGGGTATGGAGAAATCCGGAATCTGGCGGGTGGGAACGCTTTCCACCCTACCCATACGTCCGTCAAATGGTTCCATATTCCCATCACCCGTTCGGGGGAGCAAAAAACCACTATTCGCGGAGGTGGACGAAGCGGCGGTTCTCTGATGATCTATTAGGACTCCTATTTCAGGATAGCCTACCTGCATGGGCGAAGCTGATTCAAACCCCCTGATTCAAACCCCCTGATTCGTAACCCGAAAACCCTGAACAAACCTACTCCGATCCATCTCCTCCACAAACCTATGAAACCAAGCAAAAACCTCCTAAACAATCGTCTCCGTCTCAGCGGAATCTGTCTTTCGACCCTTTTCATCACCTTCGGCGAAACAGCCAAGGCCGCAGACTGGAACGGAAGCACAAGCACCGACTGGAATAATAACGCAAACTGGAGCAACGGACCATTGCCCAATGGTGGAGGTGATTGGGCCAATATCTTCACTGGCCCCAGTAACGTCCCTGTGATTTCTGCCGACTCCCTCGGTAGTCCCGTGGCCATCGCTATCGGCGGCAGCAACAGTCGCTTGGATCAAACCGCCGGCCTTCTCACTGAGACGGCATCAGATTGGCCGGGTGGATCGATGCTCATTGGAATTTACGGCACCGGAACCTACAACCTCGCGAATACCGGCACAACGGGCGGAACCTTCACAGGATACGGAATAGGCTCTGGAAGCTTTACCACAGGCGCAAACGGCAGCATTCGAGTTGGCTCGGGATGGTGGTGGGATCATTCAACCGCTGTCATGAACGTCAACACTTCCGGCACGCTTCAAGTCAATAGCATCCTGAGTATCGCCTCGGCTGCTGGTGACAATGGAACGGTCAATATCGATGCGGGCACGGTGCTACTTAAGAACGGCGGGGTCGGCATGGAGATTGCCTCTTTTTCCGGCGCCACGTCTGCCACAGGCAGCCTTAATATGAGCGGCGGCACGGTGACCTTGGACAATCGGCTCTCAATGGGCGAGGGGAATGGTTCGGGTAACGGCAGCAACGTCGCGACGCTGACGGTGACTGGCGGGACCCTGACGACCGACTCTACGCATGACGAGGGCTGGCACGGGGGCTTGTATATGGCTACTGGATACGATACCTCTACAGGCGGCAGTGCGACGCTCAATCTCAACGGAGGCACCGTGACCGGGGTCGAAGTGAGCATGGCTTCTGCATACCAAAACGCTACAGGCGGCAATGCGACGATCAATCTCAACGGAGGCACCCTGTCCACGCACAATGTGTTCAGTGCAACGGGGGACAGCGGAACCAAGGGCACCTCGATCTTCAATTTCAACGGAGGCACGCTACAAGCCCTCGACTATCATGACAACTCCGGTTACCAGTTTATTGGCGGGCTTACCCATGTTTACGTGAAGGCAGGAGGAGCGGTCATCGACACCAACGGGTTTAACTCGTGGATCGGGCAGAACCTTGAAGGGGATCTCGTCTCCACGGGTGGCGGCCTGACAAAGAATGGCACTGGGACGTTGACCTTGGCGGGTGCTAACACCTACACCGGTCTCACGACCGTTAACAGTGGCGTCCTCCAGATCACGAGCAACACCGCTCTTGGAACCACCGCGGGAGCTACCAGTATCGCGGCTGGGGCGCAGGTTTTCCTGAATGCAAATTCCATGGCAGTAGCGGAAAACTTCACCTTGAACGGCATCACCAGCGGTGGCGCCCTTCTTAGCGGGGACCGTCCGGGAGGCAACGTTAACACCTTGTCCGGCATCATCACGTTGAACGCGACTTCAAACGTCGCGAGCTGGTGGAACGACAAGACCCTGGCCTTCACCGGCAAGATTACCGGGGCGGGCGGATTGACATTCGACCGCGCTACTTCCCTCGGTAATCCGTTCGGCGCCAAGTTCCTCCTCAGCAACGCGACGAACGATTACGCTGGCAACACCGTGGTAAACGGGCTTTCTGGTGGCAATGTGATCCTTCAGCTTGGCGCCACGAACGCGCTGCCTACCAGCACTACCTTGACGCTCAACTTCGGGACTCTCAGCCTGAGCGGATTCAACCAAACGCTTTCGGGCCTTGTTGGGGCCAGTGGCAGCACGGTTGTGAATGGCAGTGGTACCGCGGTGACGCTAACCGTGAACAATTCCGTAGCCAATACGTTTGGCGGCGTGCTCGGCGGGGGGGGCACGAATGAGAACAATTTTGCCTTAACGAAGGGCGGTGCCGACACATTGACCCTCACCGGCGCGAACACCTACACCGGCGCGACCACGGTCAGCGGCGGCAAGCTAGTCGTGGGTGTGGCTGGAACGGGCAGCATCACCTCCAATGTGAGTGTCGCCAGCGCGGCGACCCTTGGAGGCTCCGGAACCGTCACCGGCAATGTTACCTTGGCGGCGGAAAGCTCGGGTGGCGCGAAAGACGGCGGAAAGCTTGCTCCTGGCAATAGCCCGGGTACCCTGACCGTCACAGGCAGCACTACCTTCAATACCGGCTCGATCTTTGAGTGGGACATCGATGCAGCGCTCGGCCAAGCCGATACGGATGCCGGGACTGGCTTTGACAGCGTGAAAACGGCTTCATTGTCCGGCCCTGATGCGTCTGTCTTCAAAGTGGTGCTCCAAGGAGCGGACACCTTTGCCTCGACCTTCTGGGACTCCGCTCACAACTGGACGAACATTTTCAGCACCGATGGTACCACTGCCAACGCTCTGAACATTGCGTCCATTTTCTCCAGCTTCAGCGGCACCAGTGTTGGCTCGGACGGCACGGTTTCCGGGCAAGGTCAGTTCACGTTCACCGGTGGTGGCTCCACCCTCACCTGGTCTGCCGTTCCGGAACCCACCTCGGCTCTGGCCGGGCTGCTGATCGGTGCCGGCCTGCTACGCCGCAGACGGGTCGCGTAATTCCACTCCCATCGATGGGTTTTGCCGACCGTCGCGGACCGTGGGATTTTCCGCGACGGTTGGCACACTCACCCGAATTTCGCTGTTCGATTCAAAAATCGTCTATTTTCACCCCTTTAACGGGGCTTACACCCTCTGTTTGAAATGATATTGCTTCCGAGCGATATCCCGCCTCGTCTCGTCGGGGCTCAAACCCTTGGATTTCAAGGCTCACGCGCTCACGTCACCCTTTCGGGGGATTGAAAAACCACTATTCGCGGAATTGGACAAAGCGAGGGAACTATGTTGTTTTATTAGAAGTCCTTTTCAGAAAAGAATTCTCTGTATGGGCGAAGCTCATTCAAAACCCCTGATTCGTAACCCGAAAACCCTGAACAAACCCACTTCGATCCATCACCTCCACAAACCTATGAAAGCAAGCAAAAACCTCCTAAACAATCGTCTCCGTCTCAGCGGAATCTGTCTTTCGACCCTTTTCATCACCTTCGGCGGCCAGGCCGTCCATGCGGCAGACCTTAATTGGGACGCAGGGGGTGGTGCCGACACCGATTTCAACACGGCGCTCAACTGGGAGACCGACTCAGTGCCAGTCGCGGGTGACAACGCGTACATCAACAACACAGCAACCATCACCGGTGACCTCTATTCGTCGGGCAGCCGCCTGAACGTTCTACAGGTCGGGAGTTATTTCGGGACCGGAGCGATGACCCAGACTGCCGGAACGGTTTACACGGCCGGCTTCAACGTCGGCTTTATCGGAACGGGCGTTTACAATCTGAATGGCACCGGCAGCATCAACATGACCAACGATTTTCTCGTTGGGCATGCTGGCTACGCTGCCGGGCTTTTCGGCGATGGCACGTTCAACATGAACACAATCGGCACCTTGACCACCAATTATGTCAACGTTGCAGCCACCGATTGGGGGTTTAAGGAGGCGTCAGGCACTTTCAACATGGCTGCCGGAACCGTAGATTCCACTTTCGGTTTCCGTGTAGGTGGTGATTCTAGTGCGACTGCGGGACATTCGGGAACCATGAATATTTCGGGCGGCACGGTCAATTCCAACGGCAATTTCGCCATCGGCGATGGTTCGGCTGGTGCGAAAGGTTTTCTTGTCATGACCGGAGGCACGTTGAATGTGAGCTCCGAATTCTACGTGGGAAACGGCCATGCCGATGACTACTCGACTATTGGCCACGGAACGGCAACCATCAGTTCCGGCGTTTTGAATGTGGGATCATGGTTTGGTGTGGGCCGCAATGGGAGTGAGGGAACGCTTACGATCAGCGGCGATGCCGTGGTGAATCAAGGCATCACGGATGCGGGTTCCCGCCTCGAGCTGGGCAACTTTGGTGCTAACAATACATCGATCCTCAACTTGAACGGCGGAACGCTTGCTGTTAACGGCATCGTCGACTCTGGAGGTGCAGGCGACACGACGACGTTCAACTGGAACGGGGGTACGCTGAAGGCCCGGCAAAACAACGATTTCTTCCTGATTGCCGACACAATCAATGTCCAGGATGGCGGCGCTGTGATTGATAGCAACGGATTCAACATTAGGATCGAAAACGTGCTCGCGGCAAGCGGCACGGGAGGTCTGACGAAAAACGGTGCAGGAACGCTGACTCTTTCCAACGCGAACACCTACACCGGTATCACGACCGTTAGCAGTGACGTCCTCCAGATCACGAACGACACCGCTCTTGGAACCACCGCGGGAGCTACCAGTATCGCGGCTGGGGCGCAGGTTTACCTGAATGCAAATTCCATGTCAGTCGCGGAAAACTTCATCTTGAACGGCACGACCAGCGGTGGTGCCCTTCTTAGCGGGGACCGTCCGAATGGCAACATTAACACCTTGTCCGGCACCATTACGTTGAACGCGGATTCGAACGTCGCGAGCTGGTGGAACGACAAGACCATGGCCTTCACCGGCAAGATTACCGGGGCGGGCGGATTGACATTCGATCGCGCGACTACCCTCGGCGGCGGTGATCCGTTCGGCGGCAAATACCTCCTCAGCAACGCGACCAACGATTACGCGGGCAACACCGTGGTGAACGGGAGGCCTGTTTTCGGCAATGCGATCCTTCAGCTTGGCGCCACGAACGCGCTGCCTACCAGCACTACCTTGACGCTCAACGACGCGACTCTCAGCCTGAGCGGATTCAACCAAACGCTTTCGGGCCTTGTTGGGGCCGGTAACAGCACGGTTGTGAATGGCAATACTACTGCGATGACGCTTACCGTGAACAATTCCGTAGCCAATACGTTTGATGGCGTGCTCGGCGGGGGGGGCACGAATGAGAACAATTTTTCCTTAACGAAGGGCGGTGCCGGCACGCTGACCCTCTCCGGCGCGAACAGCTACACCGGTAACACCAAGGTCAACGCTGGAACGCTTTCGGTATCGTCTGCATGGTTCGCCGATACGTCGAGCATCACGGTTGATGCAATCGCTACTTTGAATCTCAATACCGGAGCCACCGACGTCGTTGCAGGCCTAAAGGTTGGCGCAACTCAATATGCAGCCGGGGTAACCTATCGTGCGACCGACGCCAATGGCGGCAGTGGGACTGGCACCCAGATCGCCGGACTTACAGGCAACGGCAAGCTGAGCGTGGTTGCTGCCGGGGGATATGACTCGTGGAAAAGCAACGTGGCCAACCAGACACCGAGTCAGGACTACAACAATGACGGAGTGTCAAACGGGATCGCCTACTTCATGAACAACACTGGAGTGATCAGCCTTCCGGGCATCGTAGGTGGCACGGTCACCTGGACCAACGGCGGCAACATCCTGGCTTCCGCCTACGGCGTCGGCAACCAGTTTGTGGTTCAAACCTCGCAAAATCTCACCGATTGGTTACCTGTCTCCACCGTCGACATCAACGCCAGCCCCAACGTCAACTCCAACACCACGCTCACCTACACCCTGCCCACCGGCCAGAGCAAGTGGTTCGCCCGCCTCGTCGTGGCACCGAACTGAACTTGATGATCGCCCAATAGTTTCATACTCTCAACCCGCCATGCAGGATTGATTCAATCCATCCAACCGCATGGCGGGTTGTGTTTCCATGATCAGCTCGGTAACGATTTGAAAATCAGCGTGCAATCAGCCCCGTCTTCACAAGCGTCAATCAATCCCATCCGCTAAAACTCAAATGAATCCGGCCCCGAAATCCCGTTTTTGCCGCAGTCGTGCCTTTACCTTGGTCGAGCTGCTTATTGTTATCGCCATCATCATCACCCTCGCCGCCATGTTGTTTCCCATGATTCAGAGTATTCGCAAATCAGCAGGTACCGCGAAAACCGTCACCAACCTGCACCAGATTCAGGCCGCCAATATGGTCTTCGCCAGCGACAACGGCGGATTTTTCGTGGGCAACTCGCCCTTCGGTCAGGGGACTGATTTTTGGGGGGGGCAGTCATGGTTCAGCTACGTGCCGTTTGCCGGCATGCTCGGAGTCAAAGTCATGGGCGACGATGGAATCAATCTGCCGGACGCTTGGGGAAAGAATTACCCGGAAGGCCTCAAATGCGGAATGGATGTCCGCGCGCCACAGGATGGTGCGGGTGGCAAACGGGATTTCACCATTACCATGAACTGGACCAGCTGGACTCACCAGCAGGACGGCACCCCGTTCGGCGGCAATGGAGGTGGTTTCTACGAACCCGGCAAGATCCTCCAGAGCAGAATCAAGAATCCGGGCAAGTTGATCATGTTCTTCGAATCGGCCGATATGTGGGGCACTTACGATACCCGGCTCGCTTGGAAAAGCGATGACGGTAGCTGGCAAAAAGGCTTGGCCTTCCGCAACAAGGGGGGGACCTGCAATGTGGTTTTCGCAGACGGCCACGTCGGTAGCCTCACGCGTCAGGATATCGAAAAGTCAGACGCAAAAACCGACCGGTATTTCAAATGGTTCGCCGATTGATTCCCACTGGTGCTAGGCGAGACTCGGGGCTTGTTTCGCT
>JBDTNJ010000449.1:0-5895 GCA_039933825.1 Luteolibacter sp. | reverse complement strand
GGGTTTGGCGGCGGGCGGATTCTCCCGCGTCGTGTTGATGGGAACGACTTGTTGATAGATTTTCACCATCGGCCGACCGAGCTTCGGCTCGACGTAGGTGAACATGAAATAGCGCTCGCGTTTCGAGAAGCGCGTCATGCTGTCTTTCACGGCGGTCCAGCCTTCCGCGCCGTCGAGCTGGATGTTGAGCGGGGCCATGTTGTATTCGTCGAGCCGGGTCGGCTGGGGGACGCTCACTGATTTACCCGGAAGCAGCTCGTATTTGAACTCGCCCATCGTCACCCGCGAGTTGTGGCTGGAAATGTTGCAAACGAAAGCGCCGCCCTCTGGAGTGGTCTTGTCGGACTCCTCGACCGGGATGATCCGGAAGAGCTGCGTCCCGCCGGGAGCGGCCGGCATCAGGAAGAGGTAAACGCGGTCGGCCTTTTCCGGGATGGTGGCGGTGGCAACGACCGGGCTGTTTTCGGCGGCGGCGGCTCGGAATGCCAGCTTGCCGGAGGCGGGAACGACGTAGTCCACCAGTGCCGCGTCGATGCTCAGCGAGATGGTGTTCCTGGTGAATTCACCCTTGCTGGATGCTGCGGCGAAAAGCTCGGGAGGACTTTCCGCAGGCTTCTCGAATGCGACGAGCCGGCATTTCACGATGCGCGGTGCCGGATCCTGGGCGTGGGCCGGAGTGGCGGCGGCCAGTCCGAGAATGACAATGGAACGGAGCACGGGTTTTTGCTGTTAGGATTTTATTTCCGACGCCTGTAGCCAGCGGAACGAGGTGATGACGAAGGCACGGCCGAAGGTTTTGTTCACGGGCTGCATGGAGGAGTCGCCCGGGCTCAGGGTGGGATTGTCGATGCTGGACACGAAGTCCGGCCTGCGCTGGACCACCGCCTCGCACCAGGCGCGGGCGATGACATTTCCGTTAGCGTCCCTGGCCTCGCCATACGAGCGGATGCGGAAGGTGTCGGAACGGACGGTGGCGGCGTTGCCAAGGGCGGTCAGGAGATCCGCCTGGCTGATGTTCCCGGGCGCGCCCTGGTCGCTGCGTCCGGTGGCGGCGTCCGGGTTGACGAGCTTGTAAGTGCCGATCTGGGACGATCCGATTTCATAGCCGGTCTTGGTCAGTGTCGGCAACGCATTGTCGTCAGAGTTGATATTGCTCCTGTCGATGGCCGCTTGCAGCGCGCCCTTGAGGGTGAGATCGGAAGCCGGTCCGAGCTGGCGATTCACGAACTCCGCCATGCTGAGGAAGGGGCCGCGGGTTTTGACCTGGACGACGATTTCTTCGGCGAGCTTGCCTAGCTGGGCATCTGTAATGTCGCGGGGGCCGAGGAAGAAACTTTGTGCCGCGTCCTCCGTTCCGACACCCGGCGCTTCGGAGTTGGGAACCCGGAAGCGGCTGAAACGGACCTTGTCGGCAGGCGCGGCGGTGAGATCGGAAACCTTGCTGTTGCCGGTGATGACTGTCCGGTCGATCGCATTCATCCGGGCCTTTTCCGCGTGGATGGAGGCGAGCATCGCCTTCCACGCCTGCTTCGATGTGGAGTTCACATTGAAGGCACCCTTCATCAACTGGTAGGCGGCCGCCTGTTTGCGGGCGGTGTCCGGTGCGGCCAGTGCGTCGATCGCGGAAGCGGCGGATCCGGTCGCAGGGATCCACGGAATCAGGCGGGCGTCCGTCATTTTTTCGCCGCTTCCGTAAATGAAATCTTCGGCGATTTCCCGCGTCGTTACGCTGTCGATGAAGGTCCCGCCGCGCGGGGCGATCCCCGAAAAGTAGAAGGAATCGTAGAGGCTGAGATTGAGCAGGAACGAGTGGTCGTATTGGGCTGCTAGATCGGCCAGCGGCGCGGGGGCGGTGATCTGCGAAGTTGCGAGCATGGGGTGTGCCCAGGAATTTCCGATCGGATAGAGAAACCGCGCGAGCGAGTTGCCACTGGCGAGACTGGCGGAGTTGAGCTGCGGCATGGCCTGCAGCGGGGCAAGCGGCACCTCGTAGGCAGTGGCGAATTGTTTTCCAAAAGTGGCGGTCTGACCCGTGATGCCGTAACCGCGGCCCAGCGGGTCCGAACTTACGTAATCGTCGCCGCCGTGGCCGGTCGCGGGACTCAGCGCCACGACATCGAGCTCGTAGGGATACTGCGACTGATGGACGACGGTGGCGGCCTTGTCGATGCGCTGCCTGAGGAAACTGCCGACGGGCGCGGTGAAGCTCCATGGCTTGCCGGCGTAGCGGCCTTCGTAGTTGGTGCCGTCCTGATTCGCGAGGGTGGTCTTGGCGGTGGCGGTGACCAGGGCGTAAGCGTTGGAGGGGAAATCCTTGATCGGGGTGGTGGACGTCGGAACGGCGATCTGCCCGATGGACAGCGCGGGCTCGTCCGATGGCGGGTAAACGGTGCCAGCGGATGTCAGATTCAAGGCTTCCTCAAGACCGGTCATCAGGTTCCCGCTCTTCGGACCGGAGAAATCGAAGTTCAGGGCTGTAAGGGTCGAAACCGCTCCATCCGACATCACCACCGAGAAGATTCCTTGTTTGTCACTGGCGACGCGCCCATCCGATGCCGGGCGGAATTTAACCCTGAAGGTGTCGTTCGGGCCTGAGAAGAGGCTGGCGGAGTTGTTCATGTTGTAGGGCGGGTCCGGATAGGCCCCCGATCCGAAGTTCACCCAATCCAAGGCGTAGCCAGCCGCGATCCCGCGGAAGCCGCGTCTGGCGGATTGAAGCGAGGTGTCCAGGGCACTCACAATCACTCCGCCGGAGATGGCATTGCCATCCTGGGTGTCCACGAACGTTCGCGCGGACCGCGCGCCACTACGCTCGCTCTGGAAGCTGGCGTTGGTGGGGATGTCCGGGGAAAAAGCCACCAGTTCTCCCGGCTGGAGACGCAGCGCCGTATTGGATCCCGCGGCGTTTTTGAGGGTGAATTTGAACGACTTCATCCACTTCAGACTCCCCGCGCCTTGATAGAGACTCTGCACCGCTCCCGGCTCAGCGAGGCTGAAGCCGCCTCCATTGCGGCTGATCTGGATCGACATCGGGACGTTTTTGAACTCGATCGCCAGTTTGGGGATGTTGAGCGCGATGTTGTAGGGATTGTGCAGGGTGATGACCGGAGTGTAGACCAGATAGAGGATGTATCGTGCCCCGTTGTCCCACGGGATTTTGAATCCGGCGTCATTTCCGAAAACCCAGGGATTCGATGCCGCGTTGTTTCCCTGCTTCAGCGGACATGCGACCAAGCTGTAGAAAATCTGCACTTTCGAGATCGTGGGCAGAATCACCGGATTGACGCCTGCCGGAGGCGGCTGGGACGCCTCCGCGGTCGCCCATCCGGTGGGTGCCAAAACATCGAGATAGGGGGCGGGACTGGCACTTACATTGGACTGGTAGAGCATGCTGAATTTCTGCAGCGGCGACCATTGGGGATCGATTTTTCCGGTGGCCGCGTCCGAGGGTGTGTTGAACTTGAGCTGGGTGGCGTAGATGCCTTGGCTGGCGAGATCGGACGGCAGCGAGTTCGTATTGAGGATGCTGTTGAGATCCTGCTTGAGGCCGCCGTTTGCCGCGTCGGTGAAGAGTCCCACGGAGTCCACTGTGATGTCGTTCCCCAGTTCCTTGATTTTGGCGTTGGGATCCCCGCCGATGGCTTGGTAGAGCAGTTTGGAGGTGGCGAGAGAGATTCCCTTGGAAAGCACGCTATCCGCGAGGGTGAGATCCGCCTTGTCTTTGGTGAATGCTTCCAACCCACTGATTTTCGAGACATCCGCGCGGAGGCCGGAACCGAAAGCCAGCGATTGGTCGCCGAGCTTCGTCCCCGACGGGTTCCGGTAGCCGGTATCGATTCGGGCCTTGGTGCCTTCATCGAGCACCGCCCAAGCGCATCCGCCGCCGACTTTTCCGGAAACCGAATCACTCAGCGGGACCAGCCCGCCGACAAGTTCCGGAGTGGTCACACTGGCAAGCGTGAACGCCGGCATGAGAGTGACGCGCTGGTTCTGCGGCAGTGAGGTGGTGGGGAAATTCTGATCCTGAGTGGTCGCTGGAGTCGGATGGGAAACCAGCCAAGTGAGGAATTTGGATTTTTTGCCGGTATTTTTCTGATAGTCGCTGGCGGCTGGCGGGGAATTCGGGTCCACCTTCCAGCTTTTCCAGACGCCGGTGATGGCCGGCATCGCGACGTTGTCCGAAGCCGAAGGATCCTGCACGATGCTCCCAGTGGCGGTGATCCGCTGGTCCGGCCCGGCGCTCTTCTGCAACTCGCCGATCGCCAGCATCAGCGCCAGGCGGGCGTTGGCTCTTGCCGTTTCCGCCGCCTTGTTTCGGTCGCTGGACCGCAAGCTGATCGTGGCGAGCGTCAACAGCCCCACGGCAACGACCGCGAGTAGGACCATCAGGGAAAGCGTGACGATCAGGGCGAAACCGCGCTGATGCTGCAGTGAGGACCGGATCTTCGGAAGATAGGATTTCATTGGGCTTGAAAGTGAACGATCTGGGTTGAATGCCCTACGGAATGGGCACTCTAGCCAAGCCCGCAAGGTTTCGTGATGTATTCACTTAGTCATTCATTTCTTGTTTGCGCCAACGAATGAATGATTACACTGGAAACTGCTTGAGATACCTAAGGATCCAGCCGCTTCGGATCGTGACGTGACAAAGGAAAATCTCTTTGTTTCCAATGTAAACACCAGGATTGACCTACTCTGGGGATTCCGACCGTAAGATGACATTCCTACCGCTAATGACCATTCAAATCCTCCTCCGCCGCACTGTCATCGCCACCACTTTCCTCTTCCTGCTTCCGCATTCCGGTGCCGCAGCGAATGAGGAGATGCCGCTGATCCTCTGGTATCAGAAACCCGCCAGCGGTTGGGGCAACGCACTGGCTCTCGGCAATGGTCGCCTTGGCGCAATGGTCTTCGGCGGCACTGAGCAAGAGCGAATCGGCCTCAACGAAGACACACTATGGTCCGGCGGTCCCTACGAGCCGTCCACCGAAGCCAGCAAGGAGACACGGGATGAAATCCGACTCCTGCTTTTCGATGGCAAATACGGTGCCGCCCAAAACCTCTCGAACAAGCTCCAAGGCACTCCGAATACACAGAACTCCTATCAGACGGTGGGAGAAATTCAGTTGGATTTCCCCGGTCACAGCGCGGCTAAGAATTACCGACGCCAGCTCGATTTGAACACCGCCACCGTGACGGTGACCTATGAACAAAGCGGCGTGAAATTCACCCGCGAAACCTTCGTAAGTCCGGTGGATCAGGTGGTCGTCGTCCGTCTGACGGCGGATAAACCCGGGAAAATCGAATTCACCACCACCTACTCCTCACCCATGAAGGAAATCCAAGTTTCCGCCGAGGGCAACTATCTCCGCCTTACCGGGAAAAACGAGGATCTCATGGACCGCTCCGGGAAGAACGTCGCGGCGAAGGCGGCGCTGAATTTCGAGTCCCGCACCCGCGTGATTTCACAAGGCGGTAAAACGACAGCCGCTGACGGGAAGGTGACCGTCACAGGCGCGGACTCCGTCACCCTCTTGATCGCCTCCGCCACGAACTTCAAACGCTATGATGACATTTCCGGCGACCCTGCCGCAGCGGTTTCGGCCACGCTCCAGGCGCTCGGCACGAAGCCGTATGAAAAAGTCCTGGCGGACCACATCGCCGCGCATCAGAAGCTGTTCGGTCGCGTGAAGATCGATCTGGGCCGCACGCCGTCCGCGGATTTACCAACGGATGAACGCGTCCGCAACTATGCGAAGGAGCCGGACCCGGCGCTGGTTGCCCTGCACTTCCAATTCGGCCGCTACCTCTTAATTTCCTGCTCCCGTCCCGGCAGCCAACCGGCCAACTTGCAAGGGTTGTGGAATGACCAACTCAAGGCTCCCTGGGGCGGCA
>JBDTNJ010000448.1:0-3652 GCA_039933825.1 Luteolibacter sp. | reverse complement strand
GGAAGCCCAAGCGACCGACCGCGCACACCGGATCGGGCAGACACGCCCGGTGACGGTTTACCGCCTGCTGACCCGTGGGACCGTTGAGGAAAAGGTGGTCAAACTTCAGGCGAAGAAACGCGAACTCGCCTCGGCGATCGACGACGAAAACGGAGTCGGCGACGCCGCCGGCTGGAGCATGGATGATCTGGCGTCCGTGATTACCGGGGATTGAGAATGAGTTTTCTGAATTTCGCGGTTCGGGGATTTACACTGGAAAAGCCCGTCGCCCTCACCATGGTCTGGCCATGTCGATGACGCGCTTTCAAAAACTGGCCACCGGGGCCTTGGTTTCCGTGCTGGCTTTGATGTTTGTAGGGGCGATCGTCCGGGTCACCGGCGCTGGGATGGGCTGTCCGGATTGGCCCACCTGCTGGGGTTGCTTGATTCCGCCAACTTCGGTGGAGCAAGTGAATTTCGACAAACTCCCGCTGGAAAGATTTCAAGCGAAGGCAAAGCGCATGGGGCGCGACCCGGCGACGATCACTCGGGAATCCCTGCGCGCGGAGTTCAATCCACGCCATGTCTGGACCGAGTTCATCAACCGGATGTTCAGCTTACCGGTTGGCTTCTTTTCGCTCGCCACCTTCATCGCCGCATTCTGGCAGCGGGAAAAACGGCCGCTGGTATTTTGGATGGCGTTTTCGTCATTTGTCCTCGTCTTGGTCAATGCTTGGATGGGGGCGAGGGTCGTTTACAGCGGGTTGTCGCCGGGGGTGCTGACCACCCACTTGGCTCTGGCGATGAGTCTGATCGGCACGCTTGTTTACTGCGCGTGGTGCGGCACGGACTCTCCGTGGCGAATCCGGATGGAGCCTGTCTCGCTTTCAAAAGCCCGTTGGGCGGTGACCGCTCTACTGGTCGTGATTGTCGCGGAGGGAATCATGGGTTCGCAAGTGCGTGAAATGACGGATGAACTCGCAAAGTCCCACATCAACACCCCGCGGTCCATGTGGATTATGGAGTTGGAAAGGTCTTGGCTTTATCTACTGCATCGGAGTTTTTCTTGGTTGGTATTGGGTGCGGTTCTTGTTTCTTGGAGGTTTACGAAAAAGCATCGCATGGGCGGTCCCGGACGAGTGGAGAAGACGGCCTTGGCCATTGTCGTCGCCCAAATGCTGTTGGGAGTGGTGATGTCCCAGATCCATATTTACAACTGGGTGCAGGTCGTCCACGTCGGGCTGGCGGCGATTCTGCTGGCCTTCGTTTGGCTTTGGCGTTTCGGACTTTCGAAGGGTAACGGCTCAACCCCTGTATAAACCCTTTTTTTCAATCCATCGCGCCACATCCGGCACCAAGCAAGGATGCTCGCTTGCTCCTTGAGAAATAGCCGTCCGGATTTCACTGGCCGAAGCCGGGTGCTCTCCATGCACCACATGCAGAGTATAGCCCTCGCGTGGCTGAAGGATTTTTTCGCCACGACTGAGCACGATGAACTCCACGCACTGCGCCAGGCGTTCCGGGTGCTTCCATTTTGGCAGTGCCTCCCATTGATCACCGCCCATGATCCAGAAGAGGCGACAACCTTTGAAGCGCTCGGTCATTGCTTCAGCCGTTTGAAATGAAAACGAGGGTTCCGCCCGTTTGAGTTCGAAATCATCAACAAACGCCCACGGCAATTCCGCCGTCGCCAGCCGCAACATTTCACAACGATCTTCTCCGCTCGCAGGGTGGCGGTCCGTTTTGTGCGGAGAAACGTGACAGGGCAGAAACCGGACTTCATCGAGCTCCAATGATTTTTTCGCTAGGCTCGCAAGATGGATGTGGCCGCGATGAACGGGATCGAATGTCCCGCCGAAAAGTGCGATTTTACGAACCTTCACCATGCCTGTGGGCAATGAAATATCAGAATGTAGGACAATCGCACGGATAAAACTTCCCCAATCGCCGTAAATCACTCCGACCGAAAGGGGTGCCAACTGGTATCTCTATGAAGCGACAGGAAGTGGAGTGAAAACCAAGAATCTTTGATTTATGATAGATTCCGCCTATGGACAGAACGTCCATCGGATGATAGACCAGCATCCGTGAAGATGATGAGTGCCTTGATTTGTTTGATGCTGTGCTTTGCCGAAGCACTTTCGGCAACCGAGGTCAAGCCTGCGGCAACAGCCAAAGCGGAGTATCTGCCAGGGGTGGCCATGAGCCAGGGAATAACGGAAATCACGGGAGTCGCGATTTCTCCATTGTTAGGGGTGAGCTCGGTGGGGGCATGGCGCTATTGGAACACCCCGGCGGCGGAGCGGGCAGCACTGCCATGGTATGCGCAGCCGTGGGCATGGGGGACGGGTTTTGCCTTACTGTCGCTTTGCTTTCTCAAGGACTCGCTGGGAACGGCACTACCGGGCTTGCTGAAAAAGCCCTTCGACATGGTGGAACTCTTCGAAAACAAGGCAAGCGCCCTGATCGCAAGCGGGGCCTTCGTGCCGCTGGTGGCCCACGAGATGGCCAAGCATTTGCAGTCGGAGCGGGCCATGGAAGTGCCCACGGCAGCGATCGCGGGTTTCGGTCTGGTTTCGATCGACGCCACTTGGGTGATGATTCCGTTAGCAGTGGTGGCTTTCCTGCTGGTTTGGGTGTGCAGCCATTCGATCAATGTGCTGATCATCCTCTCTCCCTTTTCAACTTTGGATGCCCTCCTTAAGCTCGCCCGCACATCGCTTCTAGCAGTAGTGGGGCTGGCGTATGTCATCGCACCGTGGCTGGCAGCAGGGTTCTGCCTGATTATCATCGCGGTTGCGGCTTGGTTGGCTCCCTCGGCGTTACGTCTGTCGTTTTTTGGAGCGCGTTACGCGGCGGATATCCTTCTTCCGTGGCGCGGTCGCAAGCGGGCGACTCCCGAACAACCGCATGCCTTCACTTTAGGCCGCACGACGGGTCTGCCCGCGCGGACCGGTGGGCGGATGGTCTTGTTGGATGACGGCACGGCGGCCTTTCGCTATCGTCGTTGGTGTGTGCTGGACGAGCGCACCATTCCGCTGCCGGAGGGGCCGAGGCATTTGGAAAAGGGGTTGTTTTCCCCTTCGTTAGTGCACCGGGCCGGCCAGAAGGAGGAAATGAAGTTGCTGCTTTTCCTTCCACGTTACCGCGGGCATGAGGAGAGCATCGCCAGGCATCTGAAACTCCAAGGAGTTCGTGAACACGCCGTGGCACGCGGGTTTGCGGCGGTGAAAGCCTGGCTCGAAGTTGGTTAAACATGTCCGAGATCGGACTTCCGAGTCGGACCTGTCCGGATTGCCGGATCAATTCTATTAGTTTATTCAACGCCGAAGTGATGGTCTATCTTGCTTTGATTAAAGCGGAATCCAAAACGCTCAATGGCCTGTTCCCCAACGAAAAATTTCGGATCAGCCTCAAATCGCTACGATTTCAACGCGGCGGTTTTCAACGCTGCGGTTTTTGTCGCGGCCTGCGTCGTCGGCGTTCGGCGCGACGGGGGCGGCCATGCCGACGCCGAAGGTGTGGCAAACGCGGATACATTGAATAGCCCATGTCCCCCAGGACCAGATCCCCTTCGCAGACCGTGGGGAGCAGCTCCGGCCCCAGGGTAAGGTCCTAGACATGACCTTCGGTTTCGAACTGCCGGAGCAGTTGACCACTGATGAGATCCAGG
>JBDTNJ010000447.1:0-1565 GCA_039933825.1 Luteolibacter sp. | reverse complement strand
CGCGTGGAGAAGGGCAATGAAATGAGTGGCCGCGGCTTCGAGTTCCGAGACGTACTTTTGCACCTTGCCGCGAAAAATCGAATAGAAGGTCAGCGCCGGAATGCTGATGGCCAAGCCCCCGGCGGTGGCGATCAGCGCTTTGGAAATTCCCTCGGCCAGGCCCATTTCCCGCACCCCGGCGACTTCGCCGGAGGAAATCCGGTAGAAGACCTCTATCATGCCGAAGACAGTTCCCAGCAGCCCCACCATCGGGGCGATCGCGCCGATGTCGGCGAGGTAGGTGATCCGGGAGGTGAGCATGCCGGCTTGGTGGGAACCTTCGGCCTGGGCGACATCGCGGACATTTTCAAATGACGTCCCCGGATTGGCGTTCATGAAATCGAGGGTCTTCTGGGTGATCCGCGCCATGCACTCGTTGCGGCTGTGGCTCAGCGTGATCAGCCCGAGATAGTCGCGCTTGCGGATCATGGCCTCGGTGGTGCTCATGAACCGGTCGCTGACAATCGCGTTGCGGCGGATGGTCAGCATGAAAATCAGGATCAACAGCACGGTGATGACCGACATGACCCCGAGCGGATACATCATGATTCCGCCCTTCGCCAGCAGTTCGAGGAAGTTGGTTTCCTTGGCCGCCGGGACCGGAATGTCCGTGGCGGCGGACGCGAGGAGCGCGGTGAGAAAAAATCCCGCGACGGAGAAATGGCAGCACTTCATGAAGGTGTGGGAGTCTAGCGATGGACGAGGCGAACGCAAGCCCCGGCAGCGCACGCCCATTTTACGTCGGGAAGGCCGGGATGTTTTCACTCGCCACGATTCTCCCGTTCAGCCCGGGCACCTCAAATGCCGGGTCTTTCCTTGCCTCCACCGGTGCCGCCGCCCGTGGCGAGGAAACGGTAATAAACTTCCAGCATCAACGTGCACAGGCAAGTCCGGTAGGTTTTGCCCTGACCGTCTCTCGTATAAGATTCTGTCGCGATTCCGCGGATTCTTTTCCCGGCACCGGGCGCTTTCCACGAACCGTCATCATCCTGATTATTCAAGATCTGGTCACGGAACAGGTCGTTGTATTTTTTCCACTCGTCGCCACCGCGCTGCATCATCGCCTGGGACTCGTAGTAGTGGCCGTAAAGGTCGCAGAACTCGCTGTTGTAATCGAACTTGGTGTTCTCCAAAACATACTTCGCGCCCTTGCGCACTTCGGACTGGCCTCCTTTTCCCCACATCTGGTTACAGAGCATTCCCACTCCCGTGAGGGTAAAGTAGCTCGCACCGCTGGCAGGCTCCTTTTTCTCGTATCCAAAGCCGCCGTTTTCATTCTGACAGGTCGCCAAATACTTCAACCCCTTGTCGATGCAGGTCGTCATTCCCCTCCACTTGATCGGAGTGTGGCTGCATGCCTTGAGCGCCTGGATCTGCCAACCGGTAACCGAGACGTCGACATGCCCGCCTTCGGTCTGGTAGTTGTATGCCCAGCCGCCGTTTTTATTCTGGTTGTCGATGATGAATTGGCCGGCTTTCTCGGTCTGCTCCGCGAGCGAAGGAACATCGATCTTCAAGTCTTTGCA
>JBDTNJ010000446.1:0-2040 GCA_039933825.1 Luteolibacter sp. | reverse complement strand
ACGCAACGGAATCACACGGGATAGCTCCCGGCCGTAGCCTTCGATTTCCAGCTTGTTCTTGAAGAGATGGATCACTGAATAAGCATTGATTCCCGGCTCATGGAGGACCGACTTGAATGTGATGTAAGGAACGCCGTTTCTCATCACCTCCGCGCCGGCGTGCTGGTGGCCGCAGAAATAAGCAAGGACCCACGGGTGCTTGTCGATCAGTGCCAACAGACTCTCACAGTCCCAGGCCTGCATTCCATCGGCGGGTATGAGCGGGTGGTGTCCGCAGAGGATGACGGGCACCTTGGCTGCAGCCGCAGCGGCGAGTTCGTGATCTAACCAAGCGAGCTGGGTTTCGGCAACCCCGCCGTTCCAGGTTTTGGCGTTGTTCGCTTGTTGTCCGGCGAGTTGTTGCAAATAGACCTCTGCGTCCTTCGTCTGCGTGCTGTCCTTGGGATATTTGTAAACAGAGCGGTCGTTAGTATCGATCATCACGATGCGAACTCCGGGTTTCTCAAGGGTGTAGTAATCATGCGGCATGCCGAGTTTCGCGACAACGCGGCCTTTCTCGCCGTCGGTCACGGAGTAGTCGTGATTTCCCAACAGGTGGTGGACCGGATGGCCGAGCGCGTCCAGCAGCGGGAGCACCGTATCGAAGGCAGTGAAATCGCGATCGATGAAATCCCCGAGGTGCAGCGTGAATGGCAGGTTTTTCTTGGACAGTAAATCAACAGCCGCCTTAAGCTTGCCGGGGGACTCACGGTAGTGGCGTTCACCGTTAGGCTCGGCATCCGTGTATTGCACGTCGGTGATCAGGCCGAAGGAAAGCACAGGCTTTGGCGCGGATTCGGCAGCGCGGGCCACCGCAGTGGCGGCGAGGGAGAGGGTGATGAAACTTCTGCGATTCATGATTGGGCGGATGCTCGCATTTTCCGGAAGGGGTGGGGAAGTCTGGATTTTGTTGTAATCCTTTCGTGGGCAAATGCATCTTACGCGCGTGTCTGATATGGATTCCATCAATCACCGCTTCGGCGGGATCGCCCGGCTTTACGGCCAAGCGGCGCTCGGTCGTTTTCTCACGGCGCGGGTGGCGGTAATCGGCGTGGGTGGAGTGGGCTCCTGGGCGGTAGAGTCACTGGCCCGCTCTGGAATCGGGCATCTGACTCTGGTGGATCTGGACGAAATCTGCGTCACCAACGTGAATCGCCAGCTTCACGCGATGGACGGGCAGATCGGTCGCCAGAAAACCGAGGCAATGGAGGAACGAATTTCGGCCATCCATCCCGGCTGTGAGGTCGTTATCGTGCCCAAGTTTTTCAACGAGAAATCGGCTACCGAAATCCTAGACGCCGGCTTCGACGCCGTGATCGATGCCATCGACTTCGCCCGCCACAAGTCGTTGCTCGCCGCCGAGTGCCATAAGCGGAAAATCTACGCTGTCACCTGCGGCGGCGCGGGCGGCCGGCGCGATCCCACACGCATCCGAGTGACTGATCTCGCCTACAGCGGCATGGATCCCCTGCTATTGCAACTGCGTCGTGGCCTGCGGAACGACTATGGTTTTCCGAAAACTCCACGCAACCAGGATCCGGTCCTTTTCGGGATCGATGCCGTCTATTCCGACGAGGCCCCTTACTACTCGCATTGCGATGGCACGGTTTCTAAGACCGCGCCGGAGGAAATTTCCCTACGGCTCAATTGCGCGTCCGGCTTCGGTTCCGCCGCGCATATCATCGCCAGCTTCGGGCTCATCGCGGCCGGGCGGGTGCTGGACAAGCTCGCCGCCGAAGCATGAAAAAAGCGACCCGAAGGCCGCTTGGTTCAGAAATAATAATCGCCGCAAACGCTTGCGGCAGAAGGCTTTTTACAGTCCCTTTTTCGAGAGGCGGGTGCCTGCTGTCGCGCCTTGGCGGGCCTTGAACTTGGGATTGGATTTGCAAATGACGTAAACCGTTCCTTTGCGTTTCACGACTTGGCAATCAGCGTGACGGCGTTTTGCGGAGGCGAGTGAGGAGAGAACTTTCATGGCGTAAGATTGTTGAAATTGACCGA
>JBDTNJ010000445.1:0-4734 GCA_039933825.1 Luteolibacter sp. | reverse complement strand
TACATCGTTCACTGCTTGCGCACGCTCCGCAGTTGGGGTGCGCGCTACTTCAAGACGGACTTTCTATTCTGGGCGTTTTTTGAACCTGGGGACGACCAAGTGCGACGCCACACCCCCGGCCTTACTTCCGTGGAGCGCATGCGGAATCTTCTCACTGCCATGCGCGATGCGATCGGTGAGGATGCGTTCTGGCTCGGTTGCCTCGCTCCTTTCCCGCCGATGATCGGTTTCGCCGATGCGATGCGCACGGGAGGCGATAATGCTTCTGTTTGGCCGTTTGATTTATCTGCTGGCGGGCACTCAGCCTTGCATCTGATCCGCAGTTCTTGGGCGGCCCAATTTATCAATGGCATCCTTTGGCAAAACGATGCCGACTCGCTGATTCTGCGGGATTTTCATACCGAGTTGAGTAGCCAAGAAACACACACCCTTGCCTACTGGGTCGCCGCACTGGGCGGGGCGGTGAATACCTCGGATCCTTTGCATCTGTGTTCGGCAGAGCGTCGCAAGCTCTGGCGTTTTTGCGCACAAGGTCCGCTCGCCGATCCAGCCGAGCTGCCCTTCTGGGGGCTACCCGGTCAGGATCTGCTTATCATAGTGCGGCCCTATCCAGAGCTAGGCGCATGGGCAGTGTTGGTCGTAAATATTTCGAGCGAAGCGCGGCAGCAAACTTTCACGTGGTCCGCCGCCCTCGGCATCGCAGGGCCAGTTTTCATTGCAGCCTGGGAGCCCATTGGCATTGGAGAGTTCACCACCTCACCTGAGCTAGTCGTCCACCTGTCTGCTCATTGCCATCAGCTCTGGTGGGTCAATACCGACTGCCTACCGCCCCCTGTTGGGCTGACTCTTGGAGGAGCACTGTGCACTCAATCATCCTGATTTTTTGTCGTTTTCTTCTCCATTTAGAATTAGAAACGATTTACCGCCTATTATGACTGTGTCATATTCTATTTTCACCAGCGCTGCTTGCGTTCTAGATCACTCGCCGTTTAGTCATGCGAGGCACTGGCTTTCGCTTTCGCTTCGTGAGGAGGGTGCCAAACTTATCCTTTATCTAAAGACTTCGCGCGGTGGAGTACCTCAACGCAAACTTATTTCCCTCGCCTTTTCCGATTCCGCAGCGCCCGAGGTCTTGCAGGAAAAGCTCACCCTTGCGGCGGCCCACGGCGGGGCGGGGTTTGCGCTTGATGGCGAGAATATGCAACGACTGCCGCTGTCTGCCCTAAAATCCGCCACAACGCGGAACGATTTCTTACCAGCCTGAAAGCATGATCCACCCTTCACTTTATCATGCTGCACGACTCCCAAATTGAATTTCACAACGTCGCCGAACTCATCACCGACACTGCGGGGGATGGGCGTCTTTTGCAGCGGATGCCGGAGGCCCTGCGGCACGTTCTTAACCCCACGGCGCGCATCGCAGCATGCAGTCCCACGCATTGCGAACTTCGCTACGTGAGCGCTGCGTCCAGTGTGGAGATCACCCTCCATTCAGAGATTCACCATGAGTATCTCCGTATCTATCAGGGCGATCATTTTCAACAGGAGTTTTGTCTCGAACCTAACCAAACTCGGACCTTTGAGCTTCATTGCGATCCCCGACTGATCCAACATACCGCCTTGTCGAGTGGATTTTCCCCGGAAGTCATGCGCCTTCGTCTCAGCGGAACCGGGCGAGTTCGCTTCCTCAGTGTCGAGGCGAATGGCTCCGCTCTGCGCCCGCCAACTGCCGCCGAGAAACCCGCTCTAACGATGCTCGCCTACGGTTCGTCGATCACCCAAGGATTTAGCTCCGGACGTTTAGCCACCGCCTTCCTTGCCCAGACTGCTGATCGACTTGGTGTCGATTTTATCAACCTTGGATTCGGTGGCTCCTGTCAATGTGAGACGGAAATCGGCGATCACCTCGCCGCACGGCAAGATTGGCAAATCGCTCTGTTGGAGCTCGGTATCAACATGCTTGGCATCGACCCTCCTATTTCAGACGATCAGTTTCGCGAACTGGCTTGCAATATGTTGGAAAAGACTTCTCGCGATCCCACCCGCCTCGTCGTCGCGATTACGCTTTTCCCCGGCGACCATGATCTCCCCGATGCACCGCGTGCCGCAGAGCCATGGCGGCAAATTCTGAGAGAACTCGTTGCGGATCTCGCGAGGCCCAATCTCAGGCTCGTTGAAGGGTCTGATTTGCTCGATTGGAACGGCCTCACCACCGATCTCTGTCATCCTTGCGATCACGGTCACGCGATGATCGCCGAGCGACTCAGCGCGCGTCTGGAAAGTATCTTGAATCTCCATCCTGACTTCCTATGACTGAGAAAACTATCCGTTGGGGCATCGTCGGAACTGGCCACGCCAAGGAATTTGCTAGGGGACTGTCGGCATTACCGGAGGCTCGCTTGGTAGCGGTCACGTCACGTTATAAGGATCGCGCGGAGGCTTTTGCGCGCGAATTTGGAATTCAGCACTGCCACACAGATGTTGCAGCGCTGGCGAGCAATCCCGAAGTAGACGTAATATATGTGGGCTCGTCACCCGGCAATCATGCAGCTCATGCCCTGACGTGCCTGCAAAATGGGAAGCCTGTTCTAGTCGAGAAGCCGTTCACAATCACGGCTGCTGGGGCGAGGGCCGTTTTCACGCTGTCCCGCGAAAGAGGCCTATTTTGCATGGAAGCAATGTGGTCGCGTTTTCTGCCCGCGACACGCCAAGTCTCCTCGTGGCTGGAGGAGGGAAGGATCGGGGAGGTGAGGCAAGTGATCGCAGATTTCGGCTTCCGCACCGAGTGGAATCCCAGGGGTCGTCATTTCGATCCCGAGCAATGTGGGGGCTGCTTACTAGATGTCGGCGTGTATTCTCTCGCGTTCGCCGATATGGCCCTTGGGGGGGTGCCGGAGGGAATCGTCGCGCAGGCCACCCTTTGCGAGACAGGAGTCGATGAACAAACCGCCATGATCTTGAAATATTCTAGTGGTGCCTTGGCGGTGCTATCCTGCGCGAATCGCACGCAGACACCTCATCGCGGCTGCATCATTGGGACCAAAGGTCGCATCGAAGTGAATGGCTTCGTCTGGGCGCACGGAGCCACCTTGATTTGTGATGGCCATGAACCGCTGGTGGTGGAGCCCAAGATTCCTCTCCCTAGTTACAGCTATCAGGCAGCGGAAACGATGCGCTGCATGCGCGCAGGTCTCACCGAGAGTCCGCACTTGCGCTCAGCAGAGATTCTCCAGCGCATGCACAATATGGATGAAATCCGCTCCCAGACCGCGGTTCGCTACCCAAAGCACAAGCCCTTGCACAGCCTGACCACTCCATGAAAGGACGAGTTGCCTTGGTTTCCTTCTTAATATCTACTTTGTCGGTAGCCTTTAGCCAACGCGACACAGTGGGGATTTCGCGGCCTGTTTACACTCCTTATGAGACCGATTCCACCGCTGATGGCGTGGCAAATTTGCTGGAATGCGCCTTCAATATGCTCGGCGGCGGAATTGGGCAAGTCACCATTCCAACTACGGCTAACAATAGTGTGCCTTTTTCAGCGAGCATCGCAAGTCTGCCGTCCTCTGGCATCGAGATTGGAACAGGGAAACTCACCATCTCGTGCATCCGCCGTAAACTTTCTTCAATGCGCGTTTATAGCATCACATCCCCCGTTCAATTCTCCTATGCTCTCGTTCTGTGGTCCGTAAATGCTGCTGTCAGCGAGAGTGTTATTAGTTTCACAGGCATTTTTTAGCATGCTGTCGTAACGGATTCCCTCACCAATGCGGGAGGGCGGATCCTCAGTTTGCGAATCACTGCATATTGATCTGCACACCTTCCGACTCTATCAAATTTCATGTCTACCGCCCAGCTTTCGCCACATTTTCATCTCACCTCCTATGAAGGCCTTACACGTGTCGCTCGCCACACCCAAGCCTTCTCGGCCACGGGAGAAGTGAGTCGCTTCGAACGCGAATTTGCTGCGGGCATTTGGCAGCTTGAGGCCCGCATCGTTACCACTGACGAAGGCCGGGACTTTTTTCTAACAGCTAGTCTTGAGGATGGCCGTGCTTCTCAAGTCGCATTCGGTCTCGAACTCCATTGTGTCACTTGGAGTCGCGCGCATTTTCTCGTCCTCCCGGGTGCGGTCTATGATGGCAATCGGTTCCATTGCCGTGAAACGGCCGGCTATCCGCCGAGCGCGGCACAAACGGGCGACGTGGGTCCGGATGTTCCCACCACCATCGGTGATATTCCCCGCCTTTCTAACACTGAATTTCAGTCCCGCCTGCAACTCCTCTCTGCGGATATGGCCACCCCCGCCATTGGTTACTTCGATCCGCATCGCAATCTCGGTATCTGGGTGCTCACCCCACAGTCCACGCGCCTCGGTCAAATCGGTTTCGACTTTGAAGAAGATCTCACCAGTGGCACTGCTGTTATTCGAATCACCGCGCCGGGCATCCGTGAACGCACACGCTACCACTGCATGAATCATAACGGCGCTAGCCCGGACCGTGCACCGGATTGGCAAGAAAACGAAGCGGGCATGCTGCACGTCCGCATCGTGACTTTCCCGTGCGCAGATCGGATGTATTTCCTCCGGCATTTTAACGAGTTACGTTCCGCCATCGTCGCCCCCGCTGCGCCGCGTGAGGCTTTCGCCCTTTCCTCCGCCCGCGCCCTGATCGAGGAAAAACTCAACCGCGACAACTGGCATGAGGGCTTCGGTATTTATGCCTCCGACAC
>JBDTNJ010000444.1:0-12302 GCA_039933825.1 Luteolibacter sp. | reverse complement strand
GACAGCAAGCGCGTCGCCTACATCGGCACCGACAATTTCGCCGCAGGCACCGAAGCCGGCAAGCTGATCAAGGAAGCCCTGCCTAACGGTGGCAAGATCATGGTCTTCGTCGGCGCGACCGATGCGGAAAACTCCAAGCAACGTTTCGGCGGCATTAAAAAAGAACTCGAAGGTTCCAAGGTCGAGGTCATCGACGTCCGCACCGACGACACCGACACCGTGCGCGCTCAGAAAAACGCCGAGGATACACTCGTGAAATATCCGGACGTGGCCTGCCTCGTCGGTCTCTACAACTACAACGGCCCTGCCATCCTCAACGCCGTCCGCAGCGCTGGCAAACAAGGGAAAGTGAAGGTTGTCTGCTTCGATGAAAACGACGAAACCCTCGAAGGTGTGGCATCCGGCGATATCTTCGGCACCGTTGTCCAACAGCCATTCGAGTTCGGCAAACAAGCGATCACGAAAATGGCCAAGCACCTCGCCGGCGACAAGGAAGCTTTGGCCGGTGGCAAACAGATTGTCCCGACCCGCAGCCTGAAGAAGGCGGACATCGCCGATTTCAAAGCCAATCTCAACAAGATCCTCGGTAAGTAATTATACGCGATCCATTCAAAACCCATGAGCAAACCACCCCTTCTAGAAATGCGCGGAATCTGCAAACGATTCCCCGGGGTAGTGGCATTGGACAACGTCTGCCTCACCGTTGGCGAGGGCGAGGTCCTATCGCTTTGCGGTGAAAACGGCGCTGGAAAATCCACGCTGATGAAAATCCTCGGCGGCGTCTATCAGCCGGAGGAGGGTGAGCTGCTCGTCGATGGCAAGCCTGTTAAAATCAACAACGTCACCGATGCGATGGATCTCGGCATCGGCTTCATCCACCAGGAACTCAACGTCCTCGAAAACCTCGACATCGCGGCGAACGTCTTCCTCGGACGTGAGCCGCTGATGACACCGTTCAAACTGATCAATCGCAAGAAGATCCACGCGGACACCGTGCCGCTGCTCAAGCGCCTGGGCCTCGATTTGCCAACCCACAAACGCCTCGGCGAGCTACCCATCGCCCAACAGCAGATGGTGGAAATCGCCAAGGCACTCTCGCTGAACGCGCGCATCCTGATCATGGATGAGCCGACATCGAGTCTCACACTCACCGAAACCGATTGCCTGCTCAACCTCATTGCCGAACTCCGCAAACAGGGTGTCAGCATCATCTATATTTCCCACCGCCTCGGGGAAGTGGACCGCTGCTCTGATAGAGTCGAGGTTCTTCGCGATGGCAAAAACGCCGGTGGCCTGACCCGCGCGGAGATCAACCATGACAACATCGTCAGCAAAATGGTCGGCCGCGAGATCAAGAGCGTTTACACGCCATCAGGCGCGAAGGTGACCCGGGATTTTCTCAAGGTCCGCAACGCGAAATCCAGCCGTTTTCCCAATCAACAGGTTTCGTTCGATGCCTCGCGCGGCGAGATCCTTGGCTTTGCCGGACTCGTCGGCGCAGGGCGATCCGAGATCGTGAAAGCGGTCTGCGGCCTCGACCCCGATGGTGGCGCGGAAGTCAGGCTGGGCAACGAATCCCTCGTTATCCGCAAGGCCAGCGATGCGATCGGCCATGGCATTTTCCTCGTCCCTGAAAACCGCCGTGAGGAAGGACTCGTCACCGCCATGTCGGTGCGCGAGAACACCACGCTTCCCTCGCTCCGCACCTACTCCACCGCCGGACTCATCCAAAAAAGCTCCGAAACCAAGGTGGCGAATGAACAGATCGCTTCTCTCAGAATCAAAACCCCCCACGCGGAAACGCTGGTGCGGAACCTGAGCGGCGGCAACCAACAGAAAGTCGTCATCGGCAAGTGGCTGGCGATGGGGCCGAAAGTCCTGATCCTCGATGAACCCACCCGCGGCATCGACGTGGGTGCCAAGGCGGAAATTTACAAACTCATGCGCGAACTCGCCGCGAACGGCGCGGTGATCCTCATGATCAGCAGCGATATGGAGGAAGTCCTCCACGTCAGCGATCGCGTGGCGGTCATGCACGAAGGCCGAATCACCGGCATCCTGGATCGCGAGGACTGCAATGAGAAAAACGTCATGCAACTCGCCGTCGGGCGCCCGGCGCCAGTTAGCAAACCTGCATTTTCCTAATTTCCATACCCTTCCCCATGAAAAAAGAACTCGGGATTTTCTCCCTCCTCGTTGTGCTCTGCGTGGTCACTGCCTCGATCAACCCACGATTCATTTCGGCGACAAACCTAACGAATATGGCCAATCTGATCGGTCTATTCGGCGTCTTCAGCATTGGCCTCGGCTTGGTCATCATTACCGGCGGGATCGATCTGTCCGTCGGTTCGATGTTCGCGCTTTGCGGAGTGCTGTTACCCATGGCTTTGACAAAGTGGGAACTGTCGTGGCCGTTGGCAGCCTTGCTCGTGATCGCCCTTCCGATGGCCCTTGGCTGGGTCCACGGCGTGTTGATCACGCGGATGAAAATGCAGCCTTTCATCGTCACCCTCTGCGGTCTGATGATCTATCGGGGTGCCGCCCGCTTCATCGCGGATGACAGCACCTTGGGCTTCGGAGCGGGCAAAGGCTTCGAAACGTTGCGCAGCATCGCGAGCGGCAAACTGCTTGGAGTGCCGATGCCTTTTGTCATCCTCGTGGTGATCGGCCTGATCATGTGGGTTCTATTGCACCGCTCGATCTACGGTCGCTACCTGCTGGCGGTAGGACGCAACGAGGAAGCCGCACGTTTCTCCGGCATCAATACCCGGAGGGTCATCACCGGCAGTTATGTGATCGCCGGTCTGCTCACCGGGGTTTCCGGCATCATGCTCGCATTCTACACCAATTCGGTTTCGCCTTCAAATTACGGGAATTCCTACGAACTCTACGCCATCGCCGCCGCCGTGCTCGGTGGTTGCAGCCTGCGTGGAGGCGAGGGCTCGATCATCGGCATCATCATCGGCACCGCACTGCTTCAAGTCCTGCAAAACCTCGTCAACCTGCTGGGCATCCCAAGCTCTTTGAATTTCGCCGTCATGGGCACCGTGGTCCTGCTGGGCGTGATGGCTGACCAACTGCTCCAACGCCGAGCCGCTGCGAAACTGGGGGCACGTTGATTGATTTTCCCGGACCCGGCTCGTTCCAGCCTTGCCAAAGCTCCAAAACGCCGTAGCCTCTCTGTCGAGCAGGTATTTCCTACCTCTGATGCCCGCATTTGGCCGATTGCTGACTGATTCACCCCTGTTCTGAGAGTGGTGAAATCGGCCCGCAGGCAGGAATACCGGAACTTCCTGACTCACGGGCGGCGGCGCAAGCCGGCTTGTTCCGACATGGGTGAAGTCCCCTCCGCAAATTTCTCGCTGCGGAACTTCATCCCGGCACCAAAAAGCCGGACGTCGGAGCCATGTCGGTCAGCACGAGGTCCTTCCAGTATTGCCGGGTTCTCCTGAATCCGCAGCGCCGGGCCGCCTGAAACCATGAACCCACTGACAACATGTCAAACGCAACACAAGATTCCCGCAATTCGGGAGACAGCCGTCGCCGCCGCTCACGCGGAGGCTCAAACCGTAACAATAACAACAACTCCAATCGCAACGGCGAAGAACGCCGTTCCGGTGGCGACTCCCGCAATGACTCGCGCGGAGGCCAAAACCGCCGCCAGAATAGCGATCGCTCCGAGGAATTCCGCCCGCAGGCCCCGCGCCCGGCTCGCGTTTATTCCGCTCCTAAAATGAACTGGTGGCAGAAAATCCTGAATGCCATCGGTCTGTATAAAGCACCAGTCGCTCCCGCCCGTCCGGAACGCCGGGAAGACCCAGTCAGGCAAAATACCGAGGCTCGTGCGCCGAAGTCCAACACCCGCAACGCCCGTTCTAACGAAGGTGCGCCACAGGAAAAGCAAGACCGTCCCGAGCGCCAGCCATCCGGTGAGCGCACCCGCAACGAGCGCCAACCAAAGGAGCGTCCACGTGGTGGAAACCGTGATAGCGTGGAATCCCCACGTGTTTACGTCGGAAACCTGTCTTACGACGTGAGCGAACAAGACCTCCAAGAGCTTTTCAAAGGCATTGGCGGCGTTCGCAACGTGGAGATCGTTTACAACCGCAGCACCCATCGCTCGAAGGGTTATGGTTTTGTGGAAATGCTCCACATGGATGAAGCCATGCGTGCCGTGGAAGTCCTTCACGATCAACCGTTCATGGGCCGCAAGCTCACCGTTTCCGGTGCCAAATCAAAGGGCCAGGATGACCGCGAAGACCAAGAAGAGCGCACCGAACGCGCCCCTCGCCCAGTGGTCGTCGCCTCCTCGGCTCCAGCCGTTGTCGCCCCGGTGGCTGAATCCGAGCCAGTGATCGAGACCATCGTCGAGACGATCCCGACAGCGCATGCCGAGGAAGCACCCGTAGCCGAGGCTGAATCCAGCCACGAGGCCAAGGAAAAAACCGAAGAAGCCTGATCTGGGCGCTTCGCCAATCCATTCAACCAACCCCCGCCCGGTTCTCCGTGGCGGGGGTTTTTTGTGATCCGTAAAAATGCCGATCCTACCTCACGACTTCCGTGCCCACACCGCCGTCAGTGAAAATTTCCAGCAACAGCGCGTGGGGCAGGCGGCCATCGACAAAGTGGACCTTGCGCACACCGGCGTTCAAGGCATCCACCGCGCTGCGGATTTTCGGAATCATGCCACCGGAAATGGTGCCGTCCGCGATCATCGCATCCGCTTCCTTGCGGGTGACGGACTTGATCAGGGTGGACGGGTCCTTCGGGTCGGATAAAAGACCGGGGACGTCGGAGAGATAGACGAGTTTCGCGACGCGGAGCTCCTTCGCAAGGGCGGCGGCGGCGAGATCCGCATTGATATTGAGTGGGCGACCCGTGGCCAACTCGGAGGCGAGTGGGGAAATAACCGGGACGATCCCGGCTTTATGCGCGGCATCCATATACTCCATGTGACAGCCCACGACTTCGCCAACACGGCCGATGTCCACCTTGGAGCCATCCGGCGCGGTGCCTTTGATTTTCTCACCGAGGAAAACATCGTTGCCGGGGATGCCCACTGCCTTGCCGCCGAATTCGCGGATCATGCGGACGAGCCCGGGGTTGATTTCTTCTGATAGAACGTGTGCCACAATGTCAATCGCCTCATCCGTGGTGACACGGAACCCGCCGACGAATTTCGCCTCAAGCCCGGCGGCTTCCATCGCGGCGGAGATCGCCTTGCCGCCGCCGTGGACGACGATCGGATTGATGCCGGCGACTTCGAGGAAAACGATATCGCGCATGACTCGCGACACCAGATTCGGATCCTCCATCGCGGAGCCACCCATCTTGATGAGGAAGGTCTTGCCACGAAACGCTTGAAGGTAAGGCAGCGCTTCGATGAGTGAGTTGGCTTTTTCGATGGGGTCCATGGTAGATCAGGATTCTGTGGGAGGCTTTTTAGCGCGTGGCTTCCGAGGTGTCGCGGCTTTTTTCGCGGCGGTCTTCTTGGTTGTGGTCTTTTGGGGAGGGATTGTCCCGGCGGGTGCTTTTTTCACCCTTGGTGCGCGGGGTTTCTTTTCCTTCGGCGCTGGCGTTGGCTCGGGTTCTGTTGGAACTTCGGGTTCCATTGGAGGCTCGGCGGGTGCGATGGCATCAGGAGCCGCCTTGGGAGCGGAATTAACGATGAAAATCGAAACGATGACCGCAGCGAGAATCGAAGCAAGAATCGGAAGGCCAGGTAGCCAAACGGACGCCATTCCTACACCGATCCATTGGGCAGATAGAATGGCTCCCCCGAGCACCGTCAAGCTGATATGCCGCTGGAAATCCGCTAGCCCGCATAGCAGGGCGAGCCCGAGAGCGGTGAGGAGGAGGGTGCAGAACTCCGTGTTGAAAGTAAGCCGTGGATAGGTGTTGGAACGAGCGAATCCTTCATCGGACGCAAGAGCCGCGATCATGGCGGATAGATTTTTTGAGAACGCGCGAGTGGCGGGTTCGGCAGCGGATTGATCGTCCCGCAGGATGACAGGATCGGGCGCGGTCTTCGGAAAGAGATCGTCGCCTCCATCGATGAGCGCTTCGGCGGAGATTTCCTTGAACGCCGCCATCACTTTGACCGGCACCGCGAGGCGACCATAAGCATCGAGCGGCACGGTGGGTCCGTTAGGACTGAGTTTGAGGTATTCACCCAAATGAATTTCCACTCCTGCGATCGGCAAATTGTTGCGCTGAAGGACGGCGAGCAAGGGAAAGGCAAACACCACGCGGTCCTCCCAACGCGCCATCAATGGTGGACATCCTGCGGCGGATTCAGACTCCAGGATTGAGAATCCGGCGACGACATTCCCACCTCCGAGGAAGACGCCTGGCAGCGGGATGCGGTTCACTTGCGGTAGCGTAGAGCTGTCCCCCTGGACGGATTCTAACGATACCGAAGCTCTGCGAAAAACCGCTGGCATCGACGATGGCACGGCACCGCGTGATAGAGGCGCAGCCATGACGAGAGAATCGAAACGCCCCAGCGCCTTGTCCAAAGCCGCCAGCCCGATAACGTCCGGTGCTTCCCATGTGAACACCGCAGCTGTGGCGACTTTCCTCGCCCCTAGGCGGTGGAAATTCGAGAAAACAACAGCTAGATCGATCGGCGCGAGGGGTGACGCTTGAAAAAATCCTGCGGGGTCATCGCCTAACGAAACAATCACCGGAGCCTGGCGTGGGTCCACCTTCGCCCCGTCGGTCATGGAACCTAACTTCCACGGCATGTCGTGTGATCCCTTTCCCTCTACAAACAACGGAGGATTCGAAAAACTGCCGACGACCGTGGTAAACACCGCTCTATCTAAATCAGTGCCGGGCAGAAACTTCAAGCAGCCAAACCCCACCACCAACGAGATGAGCAGCACCCAAAATCGACGATGAAGGAGGCCGCTCACAAAATTTAGTTAGGCGATTTTCGCCAGGACCGGGGCGAGCGGGGCTTCCAGCGGGGTGCCTTGGGTGACCTCGCCCAACAGGCGCGCGGCCGTCGCGATGTGCGGGCGATACCATTCATCGCCACGGTTTTTCACGATGTTTCCATACGCTCCGAGCGCCTGCATCAGGCGTTGGGCGGCGCATTCGTGGAAGAGGGTTTCCAGCGGACGCTCATCGGCGATTTCCTCCCAGAGTGATAGAAGCTGCTCGCGCTCATCAGCGGAGTGGTCCATGTAGGGATCGAAAATAAGCGACGCGAGATCGTATTCCTGGCGCCCGCGGCGGAGACCTTGAAAGTCGATCAGCCAGACCTTGTCGTCCTTGATCATGAGGTTCTGCGATTGGAAATCGCGGTGCACCAGATGACGGGCGACGGTGCCGAGGCGCTCCGAGAGTTCAATGAACGCCGGGTTTTTCCTCAGTCCACCGGCATCCATTCCGAGGAAATCCTCCACCATGTATTCGAAAAAATACTCCTGCTCCCAGCGGTATAGCGCCGTATCAAACGGCGGCATAAGGTGGAAATCCTTCGCAGGCTTTGCATAGAAGAGCTTGTCCACCTGCTCGAAAGCGGAGCGGTAATACGGCAGCCGCTCGGCAAATGGCTGGTCCTTCAGAGCGAGCAGATCGACGTTGCCGAGATCCTCGACCAGCGCCACGCGGTACCTCGCCCGGTCATGGAGAATCGTCGGCACGCGGAGTTTCGCCTGCTTCAGGAAATTCGCGACCGGGATAAACTGCGAATTGTCCTCGCGCTCCTCGTTCCAATGGATACCGATGAATGGCTCGTGGCCCGGCGTTTTCACCCGCACGATTGTGCGGCCCGAGGCACCGCGTTTGATCGGTTCAAGGGTGATGCGCACGGTCGGGTCCACTCCGAGAAATTGGCGCACGGTGGAAAGGATCGCTTCAGTTGGCATGGGCGGCGCAATCTAGCGCGAAAAAAGCCCCATCTGCCAAGGGAAATCCGGTGTCTCATTCGTGGTGGAAAAACCACAATAACACCAGCAGCCCCACTCCCACACCCCACAAGGCCCACAGATTGAAGACGACATAAGGATAAATCATCAGGGTCCACCCGATGACCCGGGGCTGCCACAATCCCAAACGCTTCCCGTAAGAATTTGCTCCCCAGCCGATCGTTCCGAAAATGAAACCCGCCAGAAGGATGTATCCAAGGTTTTCCACTGCCGGACTACTACCGCATTTGCCCAAAATTCCCAGCTCAACTTTCCCGGGCTTTAAACCTTTCTGAAATGAATCGCGCCCCCGAATCCCCTCCCCGTTCATAGTCCAGCCCTTCAGGGCACCTTCCATCACCTATCCTACCACCCGCCACCATGGAAGACCGCAACATCCGCCGCTTCGAGCGCGCCACCCGGATCGTCCTCAAGAAGCGCCTCAAGGACGAGGGCAATGAAACCGTTACAAATTGCCACGGTTTGAAACTGACCGCTGCGGACGGCAAGCAACGCATGACCGATGTCGCCGACACACAGCAACTCCTCCGCCTGATCCAATCCGTCCCATCCCCCAGAGCCGAGCCGTTCAAGCTATGGTTTGCCAAGGTCGGCTACGAGCGCTTGGAGTAAATCGAAAACCCGGAACTCGCCGCCGCACGCATGCGGGAGATCTATCGGCAGAAAGCCCTGGAAATCCAAAGCGGCACCCAAGTCCCCACTCCCGGCAACTTCAAATCCCTCACCGAGTCAAAAAACGCATTCCCCGGAATTGAGCTCTCCCCATCGTCCTTTCAGCTTCTACCAAATGGCCCCCGCGCAGACAAAGCATCTCCTGAATACCTGTTATTTGGGACCCCACCGACTCATCCGTTCCCACGACCAGTTTCGTTTCCAAATCACCCTGCGCTCTCTCCACGCCCGCCCGCTCACTCGCCGCGTTCAAGCCGCCTTAACAAAAACCCAGCTGACCGAGAATGTCACCGTGGTTTTCGACATGGACGCGCTGAATTTTTCCTGAGTTTTGCAAAGTAGTCATCGACTTCAGTCGGTTCGTTTTTCAGATAGACCCCAAAGGGAAGAAGATAAGTCCTATAAGAACGATAGGACCGATTTCCGTTTCCGCAAGAGAGCCGCAGGGTCTTGATTCTCGCGAAATATAACCGCCTAGCGACCATTGCTCAGAAAGTGAATTACACTTGAGGTGAGGCCCGGGATACCATGAACTAAAGGGGTGATGAAAACGACCCAAAAACCTGGTAGTGGTACACTTTCAACCTGAGAAAACGATTCCGGGCTGGAAATCCTGAATCCGCATGGCAGGATGAGGCATGCCCAACCGCTCAAGCAGACCGCCCCGTGATGTGAACCAGCTCGCTAAGTTCATCGTCGATCAGACCACGGGGGACACGCCCAAGGCTGAGCCGGAGAAAAACCCCGCCGCTGTCGCCTTGGGGAGGCTTGGCGGGCTGAAGGGAGGCAAAGCCCGTGCTGAATCCATGACGCCAGAGCGCCGCTCTGAGATCGCGAAAAAGGCAGCAGCGAAGCGCTGGGAAGCCAAGAGCTAGGTGAATTTATAGAGGATGTCGCCAGAGTGCTTCTCCACGCCGCCGAGATAGGACTTCAAACACTCTAAGACATGGGATTCCTCAGTCGCCAGCTCCTTGCGAAATGCGAGGAGTAGCAGTTTGTCGCACTCCAGCGCTGAACAGCATTGGGTCTTTAGATACTCAAATCCTTTCATTTCATTGATCCTCAGCAGAATCATTTCCCAGCAAACCACCTTCACCTTTGCCCGTTGTTCCGGCGTAGAGCATTTTTGATAATCTGAGATAGCTCGCTTATCTCCGGTAATCACCACCCCACCAACCGCCTCGGCTTCGGCAAAAAGAAGCGCTTCGCCCGAGTCCATCCCTAAATTTAGGAGTTCTTGGTGTCGCCCAACGTCAGACGCGCCGTCAACAGGCCTGCAATCGTCGCAAAACTTAGTAAGATCCGCTCTGGCGCTTTCTCCCAGCTTCTTTGCGCGATTCCTCAAACTCGCCAAGCGCCTAAACTCCGCCATGTCTTGAGGAACCCCAAGGATCTCACACAAAATTGGAAGAAACCCGCAAGATGCAAGCTTCAGAGCAATGTCTACGTCGCCAAAAAAGATCATGCGCGGCTGGAAATCGCGCTGTCAATTTTCTCTAAGTCATCAGACGAGATGTTGCCTTCGTCTATCCTGCTTTTTAGAACCTTTGTTATCTCCTTCGCCGCATCACGACTCCCTTCTATTGCCTTAATTGCATTAACTGAAGGGCCCCAGAAACCAGTATTGAATGCGTAGTTCCAGAGAACGACTCCGGGATTTATCTTATGGATTTTTGCTGAACCCAGCGCCATATTTTTAAGGACCGCCGCCTTAATTGGAGTGCCAGTTTGGAAGTTCGTGGTTTCCTTTCCGGTTAAAAGGGCCTTCGCATAGTTGTTGGCCTGCTGTTCCTCATTCTCTACGGAAGACCTATCAATGCTCTCATCAACTAAGGTTTGTCCTGATTCAAGATGCTTAAAATGGATATGGCCAAGTTCATGGGCTATCGTGAAGGAAATTCTAGACGGGGACTTCTGGGCCTCCATAACGACAATCACCGGTCGATCACCGATAAATGTTGTTAGTGCGTCCGGTTTCGTGGCGCTGGGGAGATTACTTACAAATACAACTGGGATCCCCATATCCCACGAAGCGGCTAAAATATCATTTAACTCTAGCCATTCCTTTTTATTCCCAGTAAGCAACCTTTCCCGAAGTTCGCATGCAGCCGGAACCTGTTCCGGGGCTTCCTCATCAGGGAAGGATCTCGCTATCGATCTTGCAACAGAGATCCCAATATTGGTAGCCACTGTAATTTCCTGAGGATCGACATTTTTCTTCTTCTTATACTTAACGTTTCCGCTGACAGGGCATTCCAGTTTTCGCTCAGGGTTCATGAGGCTGCTCATGCTGAACCCGAGATAAGAGCTAATATGCCCCACTATCTCCCTGAAGCCACCTGGCTCCATAGCCAAAGATTCTTCCCACCACGAAGGCAAAACACTATTCTCCAAAAACGATTTTGAAATACCGGCCGTAAACAGGCGGGTCCGCAATTTCGTCATCGGATTGTCAGAATCGGCATTGGTTTTGATGTTTTCCACGAGGACTGGCCTAACGTAACGCTTACTCCTTAGGCTCGCAAGTTTAATCGATACTACGCACATCCTTAGTAAATTAATGCTTGACCGATCAAGCATAAATGGTAGTTTCACCCGCATGAACAAGTTGAGCCAAGCCGAAAGAGTCCGCATCGTTTCCGCCCTTGTGGAAGGAAACAGCCTGCGCTCAATCGTTCGGATGACGGGAACGCACCGCACCACGATCCAAAAGCTTTTGGTGCTGCGGGGGGTCTGCTGCGGGGTCGGTCCCAAATAACAGACATTGGGCATTATTGAATCCTGAATCTATTGGCGGCAGACCTATGAAGTTCACTTGATGGAAATTCAATTCGTCGATTATGGTTTTTGCCACGGTGACTTCGGATTTCAGACTGCTTCAAGGGCGACCCGTGCGATGAACCCGGAGCGGGATTCACCGTTTTTACCCGCTGCGGCATCGATGCGGCGGAGGACACGCTCGGGGAGGGAAATGTTCAGACGCTTGGATTTTCCTGATAGAGCAGCAAAATCCACAGAGCTGATAGCCCAGATCATGCCGGTATAGTTGGGATTGGCGGAATGACATTCGATCGCTTGTGGAGGCGGGATTTTTTCCCCTGCATCGAGTAGGCCCTCGATGTGAAAGGCAAGGGCCTCTGCGGCGTTGGAAATGGCCTCGTCTAGGGTGTCTCCTGCGCTGAAGCAGCCGGGAAGGTCCGGAAACTGGACTCCATAGGCTTTTCCGGGTGCGTGTTCGATGGCAATGGGGTAGTTCATGACTGGTTGATTCCCGCCGATTTGAGGATGGCGCGGGCCGTCCCGACCGGCAGGTCTTTTTTCGGGTGCGGCACGGTAACGACGCCGGATTTCAAAGGGTGCTTGAATTAGTGATGGCTTCCCTTCGTTCGGGCCTCTTCCCATCCGTCGTCTTTCAAGAGCCTGATGATTTCGCGGCTACTCATCGTGTGTAAGAATACACAACCCAACGATTTAGCAAACTTAAAATTGCCCAATACGACAGACTCGACGCGTGACGGGGGAGCCGCGTCTGGGAAAAACGATCCAATGACACACCCCATCATCCGTCCCAAGCGCCGCAAGCCCTTGATCTCATTGACGCTTGCCCTCTCCCTCTCCCCCGGCGCATCCTGAGCGGAGAACATGAAGGAACTCATCGAAGAACTCGAACGCTGGGGAGCGGATGTGATCTTC
>JBDTNJ010000443.1:0-1509 GCA_039933825.1 Luteolibacter sp. | reverse complement strand
AAAATCTTTACCCCATGCTTCTCCGCCGCGCGGTAGGCCTGGTCGAACAAGCTGAAATCCCATTTTCCGTCGGCCGTGTGCATGTAGGTCTCAAACATGCGGATCCGGCAGAACGTCATGTCGTGCTGTTCCAACAACGCGAACCAGCCGTCGATTTGTTCGGGTGTCTGACCAGGTTCAATGAACACCTGCGCTCCGACGAACGGGGTTTCCAGCGGTTCAGCGGCAGCCGCTCCCATGGTTAGGGCAGCGCCGATGATGGCCAGCAGCAGAGTATTTTTCATTCGAACGAGATGACGGTGATGTTGGCGTCGGAAAGATTGGCGGGAAGTGTGAAGAAAAATCCCCCCTTCACCGCAGCGGTGGTGACCGGCTCATGGGTTTCCAGAACTTCGCCATGGGTCGGTGGCGAACTCGGGCCTGTCAGGACGAGAGTGGCTCCGGGTTGAGGATCGAAAACAAAAACATACAACCGAACTTTTCCGTCGGCCAGTTCCCTAACTGTAATACGGCCCCACGCAGGTTCTGGAAAGGGTGGCGGGCGCGTGCCTTGGAGCGCCTGCCCGTTGACATCCATCCATGCTCCAATTTCGCGCAACCGGCGAATGGCGGCGGGTTGGAAAACCCCGTCACCCGTCGGGCCGACGTTGAGTTGATAGTTCCCGCCATGCGACGCGTTGTTCACCAGATTACGCAGCAGTTGGCTGGTCGGCTTCCAGCGGAAGTCGGACTGATGATAGCCCCACGAATGATTGAGTGTGCCCGAGGTTTCCCATGCCTGGTTGAAACCTTGTTTGGGAAACGAATTGTCATTCATCGAGATGTAGTCCACCCCCTCCTTGGTGCCGATCCGGCTGTTGATCAAACATTCCGGGCGGGTCTGGCGGACCAGTCCGATGAGCCTATCGAGTCGATCCCGAGTGAGAAATTTTTCCTGATTGCCCCAGGAATCGAACCACATGAAATCCGGCGAGAAGTTCACCAGCAACTCCTTCACCTGCGGCAGGCATTTCATGGTCCAATAACGTTCAAAAGCGTCCTGCGTCGGCTGCGTGATCGGCGGATCACCCGCTTGTTCCGGCCACGGAGGCAGGCCGCCGCCAGGATATTCCCAATCGAGCCAATGGGAGTAGTAAAACCCGATTTTGAGGCCGTGTTTACGGCAGGCGACAGTAATTTCTGCTAGGATGTCGCGCTTGAATGGCGTCGCTTTGACCACGTTGTAGTCGGACACCTTGGAGTCCCACAACGCGAAGCCATCGTGGTGCTTGGCGGTGATGAGGAGATACTTCATCCCCGCGTTCTTCGCCTCCGTGACCCAAGACTCGGCATTGAATCCTTGAGGGTTGAATTTCTCCAACAGAGTATCGTATTCCGCCTTCGGAATTCCGCCGGGTTTCGGCCAATTGTGCTGCATCCGGATCCACTCCGCATAATCGTTGCGGGTCATGCGCTGGCCGTTCCAGACGCCGGCAGGGATACTGTAGAGGCCGAAATGAATGAACATTC
>JBDTNJ010000442.1:0-4085 GCA_039933825.1 Luteolibacter sp. | reverse complement strand
CTCCCTTGGCCAGCGCGTGCATGGCACCTGTAAAGTCGGCCATCGTGCCTTTCACCAAATGATCTGCCGCCTTGGAAACCTCGACCGCCGCGTGCGCGATCATGCCAGGTAGGATGAGGCCCACACTGATAGTGAGCAGTGCGACAGCCACGAAAATATCCTCAAGCACCACGATGAGTGCCGGGTTCCTCGTCGACACATGACCAACGGCGATCAAGTAACCCACTCCGTCAAGCATGAGAACCAACAACATCGCACCGGTTAGCTTCAGGTGCAGCGTGCGCGCGATAGCGGGAAGGCCCAACTTGCACCTGTCCTCGATTTTCCGCCAAGCATAAAGAGCCGCGCCAGAGTAGGCGAATGCGATACCCACGATCACAGTCGGAAGCCCGAACTGCTGGAACCCGAAAATGACGGTGAGACCCCACACACCGGCAGCCAGCAGCCCGAGCACAATTGTACCCCGTGGTGCGCGATACGGTCGCAGCAGTGTGGGCTGGTTTCGACGCAGCAGCCAAACCGCGACGCTCGGCATGCCGATGCCGATTAGATAGGTGAGATTCGCAGCAGCAATCAGCCATACCGGATCGCCGATAAGTAAAAAGATAATCGCCATGGCCGCAGTTAGCAAGGTGGTGATCCACGGCACGTCGGTGCGCGAGCGCTTGGCCATGAACCCGGGGAGTAGGCCGTCATCAGCGAGTTGCGATAGCACGCGCGCCGCGCCGGCAAGCGGCGCGAGCGTGCCGTGAAGCATATTCAAAACCATGAACCAGATTGCCGCAGCTTTTGCAGCACCGCCGAATAATGGCGCAAATGTCGGCCCGAGCTCGAGTGCGAGTTCGTGCGCCATAGGCTCCGGTCCGAGCGTGCCGAGCCAGACTACCGGCAGTAAGATAAAATAGAGCGAAGCAAGGCCAGCACTGGCGAACATCGCGCGAGGAACATTCTTGTTAGGGTTAATCGTCTCACCCACGTGAGAGGCCGCTTGCTCAAATGCAGGCGCTGCAAACCCAATGAGATAAAGACCTGCCATGATGCTTGTCACTTCACCAAACAGGCCCTTGAAGGGGACCGTGAGTTGAAAGGTAAATGCACGTTGCCAGTCGACCTCCGCATTAAATATTGGAATGATTGCGGAGAGGAACGCCAGTGCTCCAGACGCGATGGCCACGGGCATCGCCAGCCGCATGGCCCATTTGACGCCACACAAATTGACCCCCGTCAAAACCAGCACGATGCTGCTCGCAAGCAGCGGCACCGGCACCGGCACCCAGGGCAGATACCACTGGTGGATCGCTGATGCGGAGAGCAGCGCGGTGAGACCGCACGTCGGCACCCAGCCCCACCAGTAGCAGACCCCGGTGAGGTTCGCGAGGATCGGGCTGTATGGGCGAAACGCTTCCGCGCAAGTCGCCGAGATACCGCCGACGCGGTTAGGAAACATCAGCACCAGTTCAGTCCAGCCAGGCGTCGCCGCCCAACTTAGCAACAATCCCACAATCAGCAGCGGCACCGCCGCGCTGCCTTGGCCGGAGATCGAGCCCTGGCCGATGAAGAGCGCGCCAAGCAAGAAAAGGCTCTGATTGATCCCGCCCATCGCGACAGCCGTAGTGCCAAACCAGCCAACCGTCCGAGGGTGTGTTCGGCCAAAATCGTTAGTATCACTTGGTTCCAATTGATTATTGTGGGGGGAACATATGGAAGTAAAGGCGCTGATGAAAACCATAGGCCTTACCGGAGAGGGGGGAAAAAAGCAAGCGCGCGCGGTAAGAGATCAAATACCAAAAGGGGGACTTGGGAGTAGGATGAAAAAATTCTCGCCGCGATTATAGCCTTCAAAAGCACCCTGCCAAGGAAGTTTTTGGCGCGGTATGGCCGGAGAACCTCCTCTCCATCGACACCCATTTCGCTGGGGAAAGCGCCACGCTCAAAGCAAAAAAGGCAGGTGAATTAAATCACCTGCCTCAGTCCAGTTATCGAATCACTTACCAGTTGCTCTGCTTCACGTAGATCACGTCGTAGGTTCTCACGTAAAACGGACTGCTATCGGCACCTGTGAGAGCATCATTCATGTTAAGCACATAACGCTTGTTCTTGCCGCCTTGATTCCGCACAACGATCACCTGCTTCGGGTTGGCAAATTTGGTGAAGCCGCCAGCCTCCATGATAGCCTCCAATGCCGTCATCGGCCGATCAAGGGGAAACTTGCCAGGCTTGAGCACCTCACCTGACACATAGACTCCGGCGGCCGCAGCTCCAAGCGAGACGATCACCGTGGAGTCTTGCAAATGGGGCTGGTAAAGAGCGGTTAGCTGGGCCTGAAAACTTGTAATGCTTTTCCCTGCCGCTGAAACATCTCCGATGGTTGGCAAGCTGACTTTTCCATTTGCCTGGATCTTCTGTTTCAAGTTGAGCTCGGGCGCCCCCGGAAACGCGACGTTGATCTCATCCCCCGCAGCAAGAACTCCGCTGGGTCTGGAGACGGCGGCTTCGGAAGGAATGGCGGAATTCTCATGCATGTCCCCACACCCGGTGGTGACGACAACCAAAAAAACAGAAAGCAACCCGCCCAGTCCGGCTTGGAACCGGTGCCATGCCCGCTTTGAACCCCTTACCTCCGCATGTGGAACAGCAGTTCTCGTCATCAGGGCATGTGTATCTCTCATTACTATCTTCATAATTTTTGCTTGGTTTGATATTTTGTTTTTTTTATTACGCCACAACTAACATTTCGCCCAAGTCATGACATTTCGCATGCCTACTGTGTTATGGCTGAATCGTAGGCATTTCGTGCCCGCATGTCACGTTCTCTCTTGGGGAATTTCTATCGTTCAATATCTGCGAGATAATCCGCCCAATCCGGCGGCAAAGGAGCACCTTCGATACCGCTTTCCATCCTGCCCTCCCAGGCTGGATTGAACGAGGTGCTGGTGCCATAAACCATGATCAAATCCTCATTTCCAATGCTCCGTAAAGCATGTCCCACACCGGCCGGGATGATCACACCGACGTTGTCAGCCCCTGGACGACTGTCACCGGAAATTGTAAACCGCATGATCCGATGCGGCAATCCCATCCGTTCATCCGTGAGGATCATCTCACAGATTCCAGTCAGGAAAAACATCACATCCCATTGCTCACGATCATAAGGCCTGAGTGAATACTCCCCCGGTGACACAACGAACAATTTTTGAAACCAATCGGCGGCTGAAACACCAGCCGGGATGTAAGGCGGGTGGATATGGAACCCCTTCGCGCTATCGCGGTGCATCAGCGCGGAGGCCCATTGCTGCGGAGCAATCCCGATTTCGTTCAGAATCCCCTCGTTCAAACGGGACAATTCACCAAAATACCCGCGGCCTTTCTGCTGGAATACGCGCCTTGGAAAAATCTCAACCCCTGGGATCCAGACATTCGCCAAGTCCCCACGACCCGCTACCGCTTCACCTCCCCCGATACCCGAATGACCGCAACGTGCCGCGAGCGATGCTTTTGAATAATCCCGCGTTTCAAGACGTGCCCGCGCGGAGGGCTTCAGGCCTTTCCACAGTTCCTCTGCTGAGTCGCTCATTAAAATATTCTTTTAAAGTTCTGCGAGATAATCCCCGTAGGGGGTATTTGCATATTTAGTTACCGATTCATTGAGTTTCGATCGATCAATCCTCCCCTGTAAGAAAGCGATTTCTTCGGGACATGCGATTTTCAGTCCCTGTCTTTGTTGGATGACCTGAACGAATTGAGTCGCGTCGGCAAGCGAGTCCGGAGTCCCGGTATCCAACCATGTCGTCCCTCGACCGAGGATCTCTACCCGCAGGCTTCCCTGTTCCAGATACAGACGGTTCAAGTCTGTGATCTCCAGCTCACCTCGCGGAGAAGGTTTCAAGCCCTTTGTGATCGCCACTACTTGGTTGTCATAGAAATAAATTCCTGGAACGGCATAATTGGACTTCGGCTTCTTGGGTTTTTCTTCCAAGGAAACCACATTCCATTCCGTATCAAATTCAACCACCCCGTATTGCTCGGGCTCTTTGGTGTGGTATCCGAAAACCGTGGCTCCCTGTTTGCGCCGTGACGCGGCTAAC
>JBDTNJ010000441.1:0-8626 GCA_039933825.1 Luteolibacter sp. | reverse complement strand
TCGATCACCGTCTGTACGTCTCCCAAGGCCGTGTGGGCCCCGTTCTCCGGCAAGCGGTAATACTGCCGTAGCGTCTGGAGCTTGCAGTTTCCGGCAGGCACCGGATCGAGCAAGCGTTGCGCCAGCTTTAAGGCACAGAAACCCGGAACGCCGATTTGCGAAATGCCCAGTCGCTTCCATTCCGGCAGCAGCACCTTGTCCCAATCGTAATCCAGGTTGTAAGCCACAACCGGCAGCGAACCCGCATATTCCCCAAAGTCCTGATAAACCTCCTCCGGCGGACTCCCATCTCGCTCAAGAATTTCACGGGTGTAACCGTGAACTCTCGACACCTCGGGAGGAATCACACAGCCGTGATTGAGCATCCGACGGAATGGCTCTCCGTCACTCTCCCAGCCTCGCATCAACTGCGCCGCAACATCCACGGTAAAGATGGGTTTAGCGAAACCAGTCGTTTCGGTATCAAGAAGAATCCAAGAGAAGTTGTCGTTCATTAGAACTTTTGGTCTGGACGTTGGAAGAGAGTGGATACGGGCGGATATGTCAATTTTTCAAGATTAATTAATGGTCGAATATCCAGACTAGCCAGTTGATTTGTTTCACACCTCAGCTCCGTGAGGTTGGACACGGGCGAGAGATCCAAATCGGTAAGTTGATTGCCATTGCAAGACAATTTCCTGAGATTTGGCACGGACGAGAGATTCAAACCGGTCAGATGATTGAGACCGCAATCCAACCCCGTGAGGTTGGTCACGGGCGAGAGATCCAAATCGATCAGTTGATTGCCATTGCACAACAACTTCCTGAGATTGGTCACGGGCAAGAGATCCAAATCGGTCAGATGATTGAGACTGCAATCCAACCCCATGAGGTTGGTCACGGGTAAGAGATCCAAATTGGTCAGATGATTTCCGCCGCACTGCAGTTGCTGGAGATTCGACGCGGGTGAAAGATCCAAATCGGTCAGTTGATTGTTACTGCATTCTAAGCGCGTGAGTCTGGGCAAGGGCGAGAGATCCAAATAGCTCAGTTGATTGCCTCCGCAACACAACTTCTTGAGATTGGGCAGGGGCGAGAGATCCAAGTGGGTTAGTTGATTTCTCCAGCACCACAGCTCCGTGAGATTGGGCACTGGGGAGAGATCCAAGTGGGTTAGTTGATTGCCCCCGCACCACAGCTTCATGAGATTGGGCGCTGGGGAGAGATCCAAGAGAGTTAGTGGATTTCCCCAGCACCACAGCTCCGTGAGATTGGGCACCGAGGTAAGATCCAATTCACACAGCTCCCGCGTTTTCAAGGCTAGTTTTTCGATCCGTAAGCCTTGTATCAATGGTAAACTCCTGATTCCTTCGAGCCTTTTATCAGCAAGCAAATTTTTGAAGCGCCCCTCGACTAGAGTGGTTTGCCCTCCTCCCCAATCTTGTTCTGGTTCCAGTAGGATCTCTATCATCACGGCTGGTGCCATGTTCAGCTCCTCCGCCCACGAACAAACCAACTGATAATCCGGCCAGTGAAGCTCGTGCTCGCCTATACGATGAAGTCTTGCCAGCGACTTGCTCGTTTGGATGTGGACGAGTGATCGAGTGACGATTTCAGACAACGCGGGCGTACCATCCGCAAGAAGTGAAGACAATTCGAAACCGCGACCGATAATCAGTCCGTGTTTCAATGCTTGGCTTGATGGTTCTTCTGGCATTCTTGAATTAACTCGTTCCGTTGTGAAATCTATTAGATATCAGCAAACAATTCATCGAATACTTTAATTTTGCTTGAAAATGACTCTCTGTTATTGATTTCAAGTGAATGACAGTTTTTAACTGCATGTTCAATCAGCATTTCACGTTCGTCCGCATTCGACACGAAAATGTGTCTTACGTCTGCAGCTAAAAACCTTACGAACTCCTTCTGCGGCGGGGTCAGTCCCAACTAACAGACATTAGCGGGTGGCTTTCATGGTGGGGATTCAAGAAATGACCGTCAAACCTGCGGCTGCGGCCATTCGTGACTGCCGCAGGTCGAAGCTGCAAAATTCCGTGGCTCCAAATCGAAAGGGTCCCGACTAGCAGACATTGGCGGGTGGGTTTCATGTGAATCGTGGGGGTTTTCAATCCAGCCAGTTTTCGATCCGTAGTCCCGGCACGGGTTTGAAGTCGGCGAGGTTGCGCGTGAGCAGGGTGGCATCGTGGGCCAAGCAGATGCAGGCGATTTTCAAATCCTGAGTGCCGACTTGCTGCCGGAGAGATTTCAAGGAATCGAAGTGGTCTGCGGCATCATCGTCCCACGGAAGCACCAGCCAGGAGGCGAACACCTCCACCTGCCGTATGAGCCGCTGGTAGGCGGCGATCTGGTTCCGTGGATCGGTGCGCCGACGGATTTCCGCGAGCCAACCGCGCAAGGATTCTTCGACGGTGATTGCGGTAACGGCGGCGTCCTGCTCCGCAGCGTCGAGTCTCTGAAGCAATCGTAAACCGGCTGAGGTGCGGTAGGTCAATTCGCTGACGTGGTTGGTATCCAAGACGAACATGTCGGTTAGTCCTTGTTCGCCTGCTCCCGCCACTCGCGACCCAGTTTTTCCGCACTTCGGGAGAGTTCGTCATCGGGAATCATGCCGACCGTTTGACGCCATGACTTGGTTCGCGGTTTGAGGCCGAGGACTTCATGCTTCAACTCGTCGAACTCGCGCTCGATGCGGGTCAGGCGTTCTTCCACGGTTGTTGTTTTCATAAGGGGAAACTAGCGTTGGCCCGGCGTTTTGCCAAGGGTGGATGTCGAGAAATCGGTCAGATTTCGCCTTTCAACATGCGGCGGGGCTGGTTCCAGTGAAGGCTACATCCCCCAAAAAAATACGCGGCATGGAATTATTCGTGTGCGGAGGCTCGTCTCGTGCGCCCTGCGTCGATGATTTGTACGGCGGTGAATTCAACGAAATCGCCTCTCTCGGCCTGTTCGATACCCGCCGCGATTTCCTTGCGCAAGACGACGAACTTTGTCTGTTGTTCCTCGGACCATTCGGACTCGCTCTGAGCCTTGACGTTGTAGAGCAGGTTCACCAGAAAACCTTCTGCGTCACGGAACGCACCCATCCTGACCGATTCGTCGAGAAACGGCTTCAGGTCATCCGGGATTCTTATGGCTACTTGGGTCATAATGGGTAGATCCTATTGCGTTCTTTGTCCGCTGTCCAGTCCATCAACGGGATTGCTCAGAATCTCTCTGAAGTCATGGACCTCGCTGGAGCGCTCATCCGGGAGGCTCATTTCAGACGAGCCGATTTTTTGAAATGTTCGACCAGGTCAAAGGTAATCACCGCGTCCTTGGGAAAGATGGAATTTTCCTCCTGAAGGGCTTCGGGGGTGATTTCTCCAGTCCGCAGCCGTTCCGCGTCGCGGGCGCGAGCCAGTCGCTTTTCCCGGTCCAGCTCTTCGAAGGTGACGATTGGAGATGCCATGACTACGCGCAAGGAAGCCATGTCTGAGGCCGTTTGTCAATGAGCGTGGCCGGGTGAGGGCTTGCAGCACAGCGATCATGTGCTGCGTTTTAACAGATCGGCTCGGACCTCACGGATGATTTCGCCCAACTGTGAGAATTTCCCGTCGGCCCGGTCTCGGGGGAATCCTTCCGGGATTTCACTGGAAGAGGATGATCGTGAGAATCTGCGCGGCGAGGATGCGCATGAGCGTGGTGAGCCGATAGACGGTGGCGTAGCCGACGGTGGGTGCGTCAGAACCAGCGATGTTAGAAGCGAACGCGAGTGCGGGCGGATAAGTCACGGCATAGGCAAGCGCAGGCAACGCCAGACGGTCCGCAGCGATGCCCGGGATGGTGCCGAGCGTCTGTGTCGCCGCGCCAAGTGACGGGGTGTTGGTGGAGGCTCCGGAAAAGATCCCGAGCACGGCCGCCGGATCGAAGCCGGCGATCCATCCCCCAGCGGCGCGCCGACCGCGCTCAGCCGCGATTATCTGGTCCACACCAGCGAAGCATGCCGCACGGAGCCGATCCTCATCGAAGTCTCCGCACATCACATCCACCTAACACAGACAGACGTCGAGGTTCTTTTCGGTTCCGCGCACCAGCTCACCTATCACGCCGATCTCTCGCAGCCCGGCCAGTTTGCTTGCAAGGAGCAGTTGACGATTGTCGGTCCGAAAGGCCGCATCGAGCGCGTGCGTGTGCTCGGCCCCGTGCGGAAAACCACGCAAGTCGAGATCGCAATGACCGAACAGTTCAAGCTCGGCATCCATCCGCCGATCCGGGAGTCGGGCGACATCTCAGGCACGCCCGGCTGCACGCTGGAAGGTCCGGCCGGCTGCGTCACCATCGAGCGTGGGGTAATTTGCGCGCTGCGCCACATCCACATGACGCCCGCCGACGCGCTCCGCTATGGGCTCAAGAACAAGTGCACGGTTCGGGTCCGCGTCCCCGGCGACCGCGAGCTGCTGTTCGGCGACGTGCGCATCCGCGTGGATGCCAGTTTCGCCCTCGCCATGCACATCGACACCGACGAAGCAAACGCCGCGAATCTGACGAACGGCGCACAAGGGTTCATTGACGGCATCCAGCGCGAAGATTGAAGAGCGGTTAGCGGATCATCGCGAGAGCAGGCCGTTCACATAGGCAACGGTCTCCGGTTGGTTGAGAATTTCCACATGCTCACGGGTGTAAAATTTCGTCGATGCGGAACTTCTAACTATTCGGGAATCCATCTCGCTCCCAACCGTGACCACCCCGTCATTTTCCTCCTTGATCCAAAACGGGCCGTCTTCGATGGAGCCATAGATCATGTCATGCCTTGTGCCTCGCGGCAGCGGGGTCGCGTAAAGCTTGAGCAGGAAGTCGCTGCCAGGGTTCACGTCGATCCACGAAGGGACGGGCTTCTTGAGATGGCGGACGCCGGATTCCGCACCTTTGTGGCCGCCCCAGGGGGTGGAAATGCTGACGAATTCAGGGATGAAATTCACGCCCTCCGCCGCCACCGCCTGGTTGATGGCCGCGCGCGCCACGAGGCCGCCCATGCTGTGCGCGACGACGTTGCATTTTGAGAATCCATGGCGGTGTTTGAGCACCTGAAGACCTGACGCCAGCGCGCCGGCCGCGCGATTCAGCCTCATGCCGCTCGGGTAGTGATAGAACCAAAGTTGGTAACGTTTCCGATCCAGATGCCCGATAAAGTAGCGCCAGTCCTGCGGGCTGCCGCCAATGCCATAGACAAGGACCACGGGGATACGCTTGGCGTCATAGGGCTCGGTGAAATAGATACCCAGGCTGTTGCCGCTCAGGAAATCAAGAGGCCGCCACAGTCCCCCGCTGCCTGCGTCCTCGGCGAAACGATTTTCGTCCAGAGAAACCACGTCACCTAACGAAAAGTTGATCTTACCGCCAAGCTCCATGTTTTCCTTTGGCAACTCGATGACGGTGCCTGCGGCAATTCCATGATCGCGTGTGAGCGTGAGTTTCCAAATTTTTGGAAGCGCATTAGGATCGGACAATGAAACCGGCTTCACATCCGGTTGCACCGCGAGCGGCTCACCTGCATCGTAGGCGCGGTTGCCGTTCTCATCGGTGAACGCACCGATTTGATAGATACTGTCGAGCCGTAGATTGAAGGACGCGATGCCATCCGCGCGGATCTGCTGGAAGCCCGCGGAGTCCTTGCGCTGTCCGTTCTCCATCCGCCATGCTAGCGCGTAGGTAGGCACCTTACCCTTAGGGGGCGGAGTCACCTGAAACGTCACGCCGCCGCGCTGTTCTAGGGTTTCTACGTGTTGGCGCAACCCGATGATGGAACATGAATTCAACATCGAAGTGGCGAACAAAATGGAACCAAGGGTAATGGAACGCGGGGTATTCATCACGGGGCGATCGGCAAGCAGTAAATCATGTTAGATGAATCAAAAAATCAGAGCTTGGCCACGATTTCCGCCATGACCGCCAATCCTTTGGACTGCATGATTCCCATGCCCTTCTCCGGCAGAAACCAGACCCCGTTACCGGAGTCTCGACAATAGACGACCTCCGCATGTTCCGGAGATTCGGCCCAGAAATGACCCGCGTCCGGATGCTGATCAAGAAAATCGTCGTAGCTCATGGTATTTTCAAAGGGGGTTGTAATGCAAAGAGTGTTGGAGACACTGGCATCCGGCAAGCAGCATCGTGATCAAATTCGGCCGGGGCGGTTCTGCTCCGTGCTGGCATAAAGTCCGATGCAGGGGACTGCGCTCAAACCATGTGCGACGATGCTGAGAAACACCGTGGCCATAACCGCAAGGCGGATGACAGTCTCCCCGGGAAGGTGTTTTTCCTGCTCGATGTATACCAGCCCGAGCACGATCGAGGCCAGACCGCGCGGACCGAACCAACCCATGAACAGGATCGTGGCCTTGTCCAATCGCGTGCCGATAAGTGATAGCGCGACCGGCAACATGCGCACCACCGTGAGGCTGAGGACGGCGTAGAGAATCGACCCGATGCCGAACAACAGCAAGTCCCGCGCGACGAGCATTCCGAACAGGAAGAATACGGATAGATTGAAGAGCTGCCCCCATCCCTCGGCGAATTCCAAGCTATGTCTGCCCGCGTCCTTGAAGCGGATTTGCACGGCCAATCCGGCAACAAACGCGGCGATGAACATGCTCGCACCGAGTTTATGCGAGATCAGCAGACACAGCACCGGCAGGGTGACCACGCCAATTTGCTCGAAAGATTCCGCCATCCACTCACGGCGGATCGCGAGGTCGAGCAGCCAGCCTGCGACTAGGCCGACGGCGATGCCTATCAAAACTCCTAACCCTAGCTGCTCGCCGATGAAGCGCGCGAAGTCCGCCTCGCCGCCGCCGGTCGCCATGGCGATGAAGAATAACAGAAACGGCACGGCCAGGCCGTCATTGAGTCCGGCTTCCACGTTGAGCGCCTGGCGGATTTTTTCGGGGACGAGCGGACTGTTGACGATGATCTGGCCGAGTCCGGCATCGGTCGGCGCGAGGATGGCGGCCAGAATGCCCGCTTCCCAAATGGATAGCGCGGGGAAAACCAGCCGCGCGGCGATCATGCCTAGCAGGATGGTCAGCAGCATGCCAACACTCAGCAAACGCGCAGGAAGAGCGCGGATGTTTTTGAGAACGTCCAGCTTCGTCCGGCTCGCATCGATGAAGAGCAGCAGCACCAGGCCCAGCTCCGCCACATTCAGAAACAGATGGATATCGACACGAAGGCGGACGGTTTCCAACGCCGGAACCATCGCCATGCCGACCAGTGTGAAGATGATGGGCGCAGTCACCACGGTCCGCTCCAAGCTGCGGGAAACGAGGCAGAAAACCAAGATCAGGATGACGAATAGGACGGGCAGCACACGATAGCGGGGCTCATCATTTCACGTTGACCGGAATGGGATTGGCGGGCGGAACCTTACGGTCGAGCTCGGGGGCTTTTGGCGGCTTGTCCGCAGGGGGCGGCTCGGGCATGCGCACGAGGAGCCAGTTCTGGACCCGATCCTTGCCAAAGTGAATGGCTACGGTGCTCACGTCCTGGGTGAGATTCGCCAATGTGGTCGCAAAAACGGTTTCGATATTGTCCCCGATGCGCCAGGCGACGTTCTGCGTCTCCTTGTCGATCTGACCGGCAATGGGCCGCTGGTCATTCGTGAGGACGCTCTCATATCCCCCGCTGACCTTGCCATCCTTGCTGATGGAGATCTGGAAGAACATGATCGGCTCGCCCTTTTCCTCCTGAGCCAAGGCGAAAACTCCCAGCGGCATCCACTCGGCGGGCTTGCCTTCGGCCGCAGGCGGAGCGGGCGGCGGGGGTTGCTCGACGTTGACGGCCAGATTCACGACCGGCTCGTTGTATTTCTCCGCAGGCACTGGCTTGTTGTCCACATAGACGGTCTCGCCTTCCTGGACGACGGTGGTGCCATAGTCGATATAGACCGGTTGCGGCGGCGCTGAGGCATAGACGAATGAAGTTGCCACCGCCCAAGTGACGGGTCTCCACCACCACCAAGGATTGACGGGATAGTGGCCGCCATAGCCCCAGCCGCTGTGGCCCCACCAGTGATCGTCAAAGATGTCGTCGTAGTGATCCCCGACGTTGTCCCAGATTTCATCCGCGCGGTCGAAGCGGTAGTCCCACATGTCCTCGCGGTGATTCTGCCAGTCCTCGCGATTCTGGTTCCGCCAGTCCTGGCGGTCCTCGCGGTTGTTGCTGATGTTGTCCCAGCGGTCCTCGCGGTTTTTCGAGAAGTCGTCCCGGCGCTCCTGGCGACCCTCGTTACGCTGCTGCATGCTTTCGTGGCGATTGTCCACGCGCTGATTCCAGTTTTCGTTTCGGTTTTGCGAGCGTTCGCTCCAGTTCCCGCGATCCTGCGGGCGGTTGTCGCCGAGGCCTCCGCGGTCGCCGATGCCACCAGCAGCGCCGATGCCACCAGCGATTCCTGCCGCGCCACCGATCCCGCCGATTCCACCCGGACGGCCTGCACCGCCAACGCCGCCAACTCCTCCCGGACCAAAGGGACGACCTGCACCGCCGACGCCGCCAGCTCCTCCCGGACCACCGGGACGACCTGCACCGCCAACGCCGCCAGCTCCTCCCGGACCACCGGGACGGCCTGCACCGCCGACGCCGCCAGCTCCTC
>JBDTNJ010000440.1:0-2351 GCA_039933825.1 Luteolibacter sp. | reverse complement strand
CGTTTAGCGTCAGCTCCGCGAAGATGTCGGCGTGGTGTTCTGCGGTTTCTGCGGTGAACGGCTCGACACCCATCACGCGGCGCAGGGCTTCGAGCCATGCCATGCGGCGGGCGGCCCGCGCGGCGGAATCGGCCAGACGGACACCGGCGAGAGCCTCGGCCCAGACCACGGCAGGCATCACCAGCTCCTCGCTCTCGTCAAGGGTGACGCTTTGCCCCGCATTGCGGGCACGTTCCCATGCCACCAGCGCGGAGGTGTCCAAAATCAGGCCCATGGATTGGCGGCGGGTTGGTCTGTCTCGTTCACTTTTTCCAAATCGTCTGCAAACGAGGGGTCGTGCGGCAGACGGGCGACGGCGGATGTCAGTTCCCCCCAAGTCGCGCGCCGGGAGCCGCTGGCGGGAGAGAGTTCGGCGATCGGTTGGTCGTTTTTGGTGAGTAGGAAATGCTCGCCCTTGTGCTTCACCCGCGCGAGGTAGTCGCCCAAGTGGCGGGCGGCCTCGGTGGTACTGATCGTTGTCGTTATCATGCGGAAATTTGTAATCTACGGAAATCTGTAAATCAAGGCGGCATTTTCGGGGTTGAGCTTGCCTTTGTCCTGTCCGGCCCAGTGCATGAGGAAACGGGGGCAACCAGCAAAAATTGACAGACGCTTTTTCGTTTCGGCCCTTGCATAAGAAGTTCCCGTTCGGGAATCCAATGCGAATCCATGCCCCATTTTTTCAATAATGTTACTCATCGGGAATATTTTTCTTGAGGAAGATCAACAAGAGTAATAAGTTCCCGATCGGGAATCATGGAAATCAAAGACAGCCAATCACTCGGCGATGGCATCCGCAAGGCGCGCAAGCGGCTTAAAGTGACGCAAAAGGATCTGGCACTCGTCAGTGGGACGGGTTTGCGGTTCATCATCGACTTGGAAAAGGGCAAGCCGACCTGCCAGATTGGCAAGGCGCTTGAGATCGCCCGCGCGCTGGGACTCAAACTGGAGATGACCGAGCCATGAAGCACCTGACGGTCTATCTGAACGCCGCGCGGGTGGGAGTGCTTACCGATGGCGATGAGCCGGGCTTCGCCTATGACGCCGGGTGGCTGGCGGGTGGCACGGCATTGCCGCTTTCACGGCAGTTGCCGCTCAGGAGCGAGCCATTTTCAGGTCGTGCGGTGCGGGTGTTTTTCGCCGGTCTGCTGCCGGAGGCGGAACCCCGCGAGCGGATCGCGGCGATTCTGGGAATCAGCGAAGCCAATGACTTTGCGATGCTCGAGCGGATCGGCGGTGAGTGTGCGGGCGCGGTTTCCTTGCTGCCTGAGGACATTCCTCCGCCACCGCCAGGAAACGGACGGCTCCGCTGGCTGGCTGATGGCGAGTTGGCCGCCATCATCGAAGAACTTCCCCAGCGACCCCTGATGGCTGGCGAGGAAGGATTGAGGCTGTCGCTGGCGGGTGCCCAGATCAAGCTGCCAGTGGTGCTCGACCCGAACGGGCCGGCCGATGCCATCCGCGTGGCGCTGCCGCTGGATGGAACGCCGAGCACCCACATCATCAAACCCGAGTCCCCGCGTTTCGCCGGCTTGGCCGCCAACGAGGCTTGGTGCATGGCACTCGCCCGGAGCATCGGCCTCCGGGCGGCGGAAGCACGCCCGGTCACCATTGGGAACACTCCCTGCCTGATTGTGAAACGCTATGACCGCCGGATATCCGCCAGTGGCGCGGTGCTCCGCGTGCACCAGGAGGATTTCTGCCAAGCCTTGGGATTCCCGCCGTCCCGCAAGTATCAGCAGGAAGGCGGGCCATCCTTGCGCGAGTGCTTCGGGCTGCTCCGCGACTGGTCGTCCGCACCGGTCCTCGACATCCGTGATTTCTTGGATGCGGTGATTTTCGCGACCTTGACCGGCAATGCGGACGCCCATGCCAAAAATTTCTCCATCCTCTATGCCGATGGCAAACGGCGGATGACTCCCTTGTATGATCAGGTCTGCACGCTGGCCTGGCCGGAACTCTCGAAAACCCTATCGATGAAAATCGGTAGCGCCGGATCGCTGGCGGAGGTCTCGCCCGAACATTTCAAACAACTATCCGCCGAGGCCAAACTCGGCTGGCCCATGGTCCGCGAGCGGCTCGCCGATCTTTGCCTGAAAACCGCCGCAGCCATCCGGAGTGCTGAAATCCCCGCCGCTTCCGCAATCGCAGCGGAGACCACCCTCCATCGGGCCGAGCGGATGCTGCGCCTGATGGACGAGCGGAAGTGAATGGGTGATTGGAAATTGGAGCACTCATGGAGGAAATCGTGGGAGTATCTCCCGCCACTCATGGTGAGGCAATAATCCCTGCAACGGGGGATGGCGGAAAGG
>JBDTNJ010000439.1:0-13249 GCA_039933825.1 Luteolibacter sp. | reverse complement strand
AACAATGCGAACAAGACGCTCCATCCAACGGCGGGTAACGCTCCTGTTTGAATTCAGGCTTCCCTCCCCGCCGTGGATGAGCTAGACGTTCTGCAAGAAATGTCCCCATTTTCAATATGCGTGTTGTAACATGGAATTGCAAAGGAGCGCTTCACAAGAAGATCTCTTATGTGAGTGCGCTCCATCCGGATCTATTAATCATTCCTGAGAGCGAGCGCATCGACAGTGTCCCGATGGAGCTTGAAGGCGGGATTCCTAGTTCTGTCATCTGGCAGGGTAACACACCTCGAAAGGGCTTGGCGGTCATTGCATACGGTGACTACCACATTCAGATCCATCCACGATACGTGCCTGAACATAAGTGGATAATTCCGATTATAGTAACCGGCCCCACTTCGTTCCTTTTGCTCGCCGTCTGGACATTACCTATTGAAGAGACCGGATCGTATGTTCAGCCGCTGTTTGAGGCGCACGAGAGATATCAGGACTCCTTCGATGACTTGCCAGTCATGTGGGCTGGTGATTTTAATGCAAATTTTGTCTTCGATATTCCGCGCAGGCAATACAAGTTCCGTGACTTTGTCAGTTTACTTGGAGAGCGAGATATTGTCAGCCTTTACCATTCTCAGACCGAGAGCCAGAACGGAGACGAAGTTGATGAGACGTTCTTCCTTTATCACCATAGGGACAAGGGGTACCATATCGATTACTTTTTCGCATGTCCTCGACTTCGCAAAGGTGGTTTTCACATCACACTGGGATTGCCAGAAGACTGGCTCGACAAGAGCGATCATATGCCTGTAATTTGTGACCTCAACACCAATGGAAAAATCAAAGAAGCAGAACAAGCCGCGTCATGCAACCACTACCAGCCGCCCTGTTTCGATGCTTTTCCGTAACTACAACACCAACCCCGTGATCGACGTGCGCCGCCGCTGGTAGTGGTGCATGCGCTCATCGTTCTGTGAAGAAATGGCTCCCATTCCTGACTTAATCCCAATTAATCGCGAGGTGGGCCACCACACGCATTATATTGGCAAGTATCGGACGCGGAAGCAGTTTGCGGCGTTTGTAGTCGCGTCATTTCCACGTGACCAGATTCATAATCACACGAGAGAGGAACGACTCTGGTATGCGGTCGTCCACGAGTTTGACAAGGACGGCAACTATCTTCAGACACGACATTCCTTCCTTGGTTCTGCGGCGGATCAGGGGGCGGATTTCACGAAGCGCAGCATGAAGGCCCTCGCCAAACTCATGGAGGATCTTGGACAGGTGCGATACGCCAACATCAAAGTGAAGCTGTTTTCGTTTGAGATAGACGGTCGTCTATTTGGACTGGTGGATGATTCCGATGGTGACACTACGAGAGTGACATTGTGGCCGAATGATCTAGCGTTCTTCCCACCGTGGAATGGCAACTACGACACCTAAACATGAAGACACAACAACAAGTCATGACGCACCAACCGGCCATAAGCTTTTCAATTTCATTTCATTCTCTTTTTCAATCGCGCCGGTGGGCGCACATCTAACGTTCGGCAAGAAATGAAGAAACCCAGCAGCCATGCAATGCCCCAAATGCAATAGCGACAAGGACGTGATTTGCCATGGGCGCCGATACGCACTGTATCCATCCGGCTGCCTTGCGTTGATTGGGCCGTTTCTCGCAATCCTCCATCAGGCATCTACTCCCGTCGACTACGAGTGCAAGAGTTGCGGGTTTAAGTTCGGCAGGAGAAGCACCGCCGCCAAGGTAGGACTATTCGGAATTCTGCTGTTTGTTGCATATTTGATCTGGATCACCTATGTCGATATTTCTTCTCCACGAGAATAGCCTTCCTTCTCCCAACACGAATAAATTGAAGACAGAATAGTTTCAACTTTAAAGTGCGACAGTATCTAGATTATAGTATACCTCGTTCGGAGTTTTGAATCCTAAGCGTTTTCTCGGTCGATTGTTGAGTGATTTCGCACAAAAACCAATAATCTAACAAGACAAGGCGCGGCAACCGCCACTATCCTGCATGGTGGCAGCCGCACAAAAGGATGATCTTACCTTATTGAACTGAGCCGAGCTACGGCACCGTCACCCGCATGCGAATGAATAACGGGTTTCCCGAGGTCAATGGAACCTTGGCTTCTCGGGTTACGATGTTGCCCGTGGTGGAGATCAGGGAATCAACAAATCCAATGGGGGCACCTGCTACTCCCGGGGCTTTCCAGTTTCCCAGTGCGGAGCAAGCTTGTGGGGTGATGGTCAGATTGGTGCGAGTGGTGTCTATTTGATAACGCAACACCAGATCCGTTGAGGATGGCTGGAGCGACGGCATGTTAGGGGCTGGGTCGTTAGCAACTGTCGGAGATGCGGCAAAGGCGTATTCCACGAGGTTGGACCTGCCGTCGTGGTCGTAATCCGCATTCGGGTTCGCCGAAAGCGTGCCTGGGGGAAGACCTGTCTCCAACTCGAAAGCAGTGCTCCAGATGGCAAAGGAGGTGTTGATGTTGGAGTCGATAATAGTAGCGGTCGCGGCATTGGGGATGCCTGCCGTGTAGGTGCCTCCTGGAATAACGGTTAGGAGCGCGGTTTCACTCAGCTCCGTGGCGGTGTCCGTCCTGGCGGTGAGAGTGACGGAGGTCGTGGCGGATCCAGCGGAGAAAGTTGCCGTTCCCGATGATGCTGTGAAGGAAGCCGCTCCGCTGGCCGTGTAGTCGGTGGTGTTAGTGGCGGTGCCTCCGACCGAGAAATTCACGGTGAGAGCCGGGGTGATTACGCCGCTGCGGGTGAAAGTGAATACCATGCCGGTGCCGCTGTTTTCGGCGGCGCTGGCGGGCGAGACCGCGATGCTTACGCTGGAGTCGTCGTTGACGATGGTAGCGGTGGCAGTGGATGGCGCGGCAACAGTGTAGCCCATGCCGGAAGTGAGGGTGATCACCGCAGTTTCGTCGTTTTCCACCAATGAGTCATTCATCGGTGTGAGAGTGACCGAGGTCGTGGCGGATCCAGCGGGGAAAGTCGCCGTTCCCGATGAGGGAGTGAAGGAAGCCGCTCCGCTGGCCGTGTAGTCGGTGGCGTTAGTGGCGGTGCCTCCGACTGAGAAGTTCACCGTAAGTGCTGAGGTGGTCACGCCGCTGCGGGTGAGGGTGAATACCATGTCGGTGCCGCTGTTTTCGGCGCCGCTGGCAGGCGAGACCGCGATGCTTACCGTGGTGGGAGGAGGGACGGCGACCGTCAACGTCTGATAGGAGGCAGGGAAATCACGTCCGGAAATCACCGGGGCGACCGACATCAAATAAGTACCGGCGGCGACGGGGGTGTAGGATCCGCTGTTAGTGGCCAGGGTTTGCAGTGAATTGCTGGCAAGCGCAGAGATGTTGGTGAAGGTAATGGCATCAATCAACCAACCCTTGTCGTCGGTGGTTTGATTGAAATATGAGCCGCTGGTGAAAACCATGAGAAACCGGACGCGGAATGCCTTGCCCGCCATGGATGATAGGGAAACCGTGCGCAGGCTAAATGACGCCTCTCCTACGCCACCGGATCCGGCTTGGGTATAGACATCCCCCCAATCGCCGCCTTCCTCCTTCACCTGCATTTTGCAAATTTGGGCCGTTGATGCGACTCCAAGCCTGCTTTGAAATGAGAGGGATGGTGTTGTGTTACCATAATACAGGCCGTTGAGGTCGATCTCCTGGGTAACCGGTGTGGGCATCGCCAGATGGAAGGACTTGGTTCCCTGCTGATGGGTAGTGGCTAACACGGAGTAAGCTCCAGTGGTGGCCGAGGTGATATTAGTGGTGGCTTCGCAGTTTTCGGCGGCTGCGGAACTGGGGGTCCAGCGGTTCCATTTGTAGGATGAGGAGCCGCCGACAACATTGAAGGTGATCGTATGCGCGATGTTGGCGAACGCGCTGGACGAACTGGTAATGGATGGTGGCGAATAGGTGAGTTTCAGGTCTGCTTTGGCATTGGTAGAGGCGGGAACCGTTAGGTTGGCGGTTTGATTCATGTTCAGGCCGGAAAAGGTGACGGTGCGGGTGGCCGCCGTGCTGGGGATGGGAACCACCCATCCGCCTCCTTGTGCCGTGGTGCAGTAGTTGGTGGTGCCGCTGACATTCACGGTGATGCCGGAAATGCCTTCTCCTGTGTCATAGAAATTGTTGGAATTCAGATCGTAGTAGGCCACGCCGGTGCCGAAGGTGGGTGGAGAACTTCGGTTGCCGAAATCCTGAGTGACCAATTGCGGGCCGACTGTGCCATTGGTTCCGGATGACACTCCGATTCCGATTTCACGCATCGAAGAGCTGTGGATGTTCGCCCGGTGTCCGCGGCCTAATTGCATTCCTCCGGTGCCGCCGGTGCCCCAGTCAACTTGTAAGCCCGCATGTCATACCAGGTGCTCTTGGAAAAGGCATAAATATTTTCCCCTGCGGTTGACCAAATGTAGCCCGCCGCAGTCATGCGGGTGAAGGGAGTGTTCGTCGGTTCGTTATGGGCTTGGGTGGCGTTGGCCAGCATCCATGCTGAGTGGCTGCGCGCGCTTGTCATCAGAGCGGCATGGGGGACCAGCGGTGGGGTCGCGGCAATCAAGTTGAACTCTGCCTGCATCAGCGCCAGATCCACGGCATAGCCTGTGTAGGACGCGAGAACGTTTGGATCCGTGGTGGCTGCCAGTCGCGCGCCTTCCGCCGGTGGATTTGCCCGGGCGCGGTTGATGAGTTCGAGATAGAGTTGCTCGTCCGCCGTGGGATCACCAAAAGAGTAAAGCGCCTGTCCCGCGCATGGCACAATAACCGCCACCACGGAACTCACGAAAAGTGCGATGATCCGGGAACGTTTACCAGGTAATGGTGGTTTGCGGTGCATGAACGATCAGTCAACACAGTTACATTTCTTCCCATTACTCAAAAATGTCAATGTTTACAAAGTTCCATGCCGCTATTTCAAATTGCGTGCCCTTTGGCAATCAAACCGGCATCAAACCGGCATCCGCGAACGGCTTGAAACGAATAAGCGTGAACTTCGCGGCATCCGTGGTTGGATGGCCCGGATGAGTCGGAACAAAGGAAGCAAAACCACCAGCGAGGGAGAAGGCCTCGTGCGGAATCCTTTTGAGGTGCTGGGCGGGCTCGGCGGTCTGCCTGCGGGACCGGGGGTGCCGCAGGATTTCGCTCCGGTCGTCTCACCAAAGACTTCCCAACGGGGACTGAAGAACACCAACCGGGGCCGGGTGGACATCGTCCGCCAGACAGCACATCGCGGCGGCAGGGGAGTCACGGTGGCAAGAAATTTTGTCGGAATCGGGCTGCCGGAGAAACTGGAACTCGCGAAGCTGATGCAGAAAGCCTGCGGTGTCGGAGGCACGGTGAAAGACGGCTGCATCGAGATCCAAGGTGACAAACGGGAGGAAATGAAGCGCATCCTCACCGAAGCAGGCTTCAAGCCGGTTTTCGCCGGTGGCTGATTGAGGCCGCTCCCGCAGTGGATTCGAGGAAGGAAAGCCGGAAGAAACACCTTGTAACTTTTCGTTTCCGGCGGAGTTTTTCCCCTGTATGAAAAAACTACTTTGCACACTCAGTCTTCTCGTCCTCGCCGCCGCCAGCGCGGTTGCCGCTGGTTTTCCTGACATCAAGCTCGATGAGTTGAAAAAGGAGATCGTCGCTAAAAATGTCACGCTGATCGACGCCAATGGGCCAGGGTCTTATGAGTCCGGCCACATTCCCGGCGCGTTAGATTTCAAGGTGATCAAGGACGACCTCGCCGCGAAGCTTCCCAGAGACAAGGGCGCGCTCATCGTCGCCTATTGTGGCAATCCCCAATGCCCCGCTTACGCCAGAGCGGCGAAAGCGGCGGAAGCCCTCGGCTATACCAACGTAAAACATTTTTCCGCAGGCATCGACGGCTGGAAGAAAGCCGGTGAGCCCACGGAAAAACCCGCCGGGCCTGCTGCAAAAGCAGAGTGATTTTCCACTATTTCGCTGCTGAGCGGGAGGCGGCTTCGGATGCATTGGTTCGTGTCTGGAGCGGCCTTCTTTTTTTATCCGGATTCCGCAGGCTTACTTTTTCTTCAAGCCTGTCACTAGGACGAGCACGCCGCCGCCGAGCACGATCCATGAAAGCACGGGTGGCACGGTGTGGCGCTCCTGCACGTCGGCCTGCACCTTGAGTGGCCCGGCCTCGATGATGTTTTCCCGCTTGGTGGTGGTGAATCCACCGTAAGCCAGCAGTGCGCCTCCGGCCACGATCATGATGATTCCGACGATAGTTTGTCCGCTCATACTTTCCAGTATTCACGCGGTCGCTACCGGAATCCAGCCTGAAATCATCTTCCCGTCCGCGGCACTGGTGGGATTCATCGACTGACCGCTTTTTTCATCGTCATGATTGTCACCCGTAGGCTGAACTAACAGCCACGGTTTTCCTCCCTTAATAGTTCGGCAGCGTATCGCGGTAGCCGTTCCGATAGTTCTCCGTATCGTTTTTATACTGCTGCTCTCGCACCGCCTTCATATTGGCCTCACGCGCGGCGTTCTGCTGTTCATAAAACGAATCCGTCGGTGCAGCCTGATATTGGCCCGGCTCACGCAAGGTGCTCGGTCCGTTGTAACCCGGCTTGGCATCGAGGCCCCAGAAGTGATCCGAATCAGCTTCTGAGCAGTTGGAAAGCAGGGCCGTGGCGGCGAGAAGCGAGGAAATACAGAGAGTGCGTTGGAGGGGCGTCATGAGGATGAAGATAGGTTGGCGTTTCTAATCGATTGTTCTGCTAGAAAATCATTTTTTGTTGTGGGACTCCTGAAACAACGATTTTGTTGGACCGAGGGAGGGGAAATCGGGGGGGGATGGGCATTAGAAAGGCAATCATGGCGTCCATTCGATTGTCGAGAGCTTAGCTTTGCGGCCCGCTTTGCCAATGGAATTCTTGGCTATGATTGGTTACGAGTGCAATGGACGGCGTGGTCCAGCGCTCCGGAATCCACTTCTGTTATTTGGGGCTGGCACCGGCGGACGCCTTTCGAAGCGTCAGCTCGATGATTTCAGCCGGGGCATTCAACCGCAGCGGAAACCAGTTCCCCACGCCGTTGTTCACCAACAAGGTTCGGCCTGCCTTGCGATAGACGCCGGTCCAATAGCGAAACCACAAGGAACCCGCACCAAACTCAGGCGTCAGCATCACCTGCCCGCCATGGGTATGCCCCGCGAGCGTGAGGGGAAATCCGTGTTGCACCGCGTAGTCGAAAACGTGGGGATGGTGCGTCATCAGAATGTGAAACGCAGTCGAATCCCTCAAGGCGGCCACCACTTTTACATCATCCTCCATGTCAACCTTCTTACTGCTCCAGACCACGCCGAGCACCTGCACCGGGACCCCACGAATTTGGAGCGTTGCCGCCTCGTTGCGCAGCATCGCGATTCCGCTCTCGCGCACGCCCTTTTCAAACGCCTCCGGGCTCTCTAATAGATCGTGGTTCCCCTCAATGAGAAAAACCCCCGACTTCCCTCTGAATCTCTTCACCATACCCAGCGCTAACGGCAGGTCGTGAAGGGTATTGTCGATGAGGTCACCGGTGAACAGGACTAGGTCCGCATCCAGCCCGTTGATCGCCACCACGATTTCGTCTAGCATCTTTGCGGGGGCAAATTTCCCAACGTGGGGGTCCGAGACATGGGCGATCCGGATACCGTCAAGCGCGGCGGGCAGTTCATCGAGGGCGAGCGTTATCTTGCGGATGCGAAACCGCGACAGCCGAGGCAAACTGATCGCTGCGGTGCCGAAGGTCGCTAGCATGGGCATGGCCGTGGCCAAGGTGCCGAGCCATTTCCGCCGCGTCCAGCGAGCATCCGTGGAAATCTCAGCTTTTTTCCGGCCGGAAATCCGCCGCAAAAGGGACCACGCCGACCACCCCGCCATCGACGGAATGGCCAGCATTGGCATGAAAAGCACCCCCCACAAAAGCACCACCGCACACAAGCCGGCCGGCATGGAATTCGATACCATATCGCGCCGCGTCAGGACCATCCACAGGTATCCTGCCAGAATCCCCCCGATCGTTAGGCCGAAAAACGTTCGCCCGACCCATCCTACGCCTGATCCACGCAGACGTCGGTCCGCCCAAAACCACCACACCAGCGACAATAGCGGAATACCAGCGACAATGACCTTGATGAAATACATATGGAGAAAAGCTGCCCGACCCTAGGGGCCAAATTCCGGCTTGTCCATGCGACTGCGGACACGGGTGTGAACCGAGGTCATCGATTGCAAATGGTCAAGAAAGGGATGACGAAAGGCGCTTTCCTCGGTCATGAATCGTTTCGGCGGGAGACTTCAATGGTGGACTGGGAGGGCTGAAAAGTGGGTTGGAAGTGCTTCATGCGCAACGACAACCTGCGAATTGGAATCCCCCAAGCTTGCCCCGGATTTCTCCTTTGATCGATCCGTCTAAAAAATATTCGGAATCGTTGTAGCGGTGGCTGCCAACGGCGATTAGCGTGACAAATCCCTGATTCACGCGGCTCCTGGATGGATCGGCCTGTTTCTCATCAGAAAACAAAACGGTTCCAAAGGAAAACTACCATGCAAACCCATCACCATCCGCATCAGGAATTTGAAGACACCCTGTTGCACCGGCTCGTCCTGTCCGAGCGCTTCACCGACTATCAAGAGGCGTTCCGCACCGCCACCGGGCTGCCCTTGCGCCTGTTTTCCGCGGATGCCGACAGCTGGTGCATGGACGAGCAAAAGGTCACTCGCAGCCCGTTCTGCGATGCCTTGAATGTGAGCAACACCGCCTGCGGTGCCTGCCTCGACACCAACCGACGCTTGATGGAAGAGGCGGAAATCAGCGGCTCCACCACCTGTCATTGTTTCGCTGGCCTGTGCGCCACTGCGGTGCCCGTCAGACTGGGAATTTCGGTGATCGGCTACCTCAAGACCGGCCAGGTTTTCAGTGAAACGCCGACGCTCGGGCAGTTTGACGACATGCTTGGCAGGTTCGGGCGCAAAACGCTCAATCGAAAGACCCGTGTGATTCTGAAAGCAGCGTTCATGCAGACCCGCTTCGTCGAGCCGCTGCGCTACCAAAGCATGGTCTTCCTGTTGGAAAGTTTCGCGGAGCAGCTTGGCGAACTGGCCAACTCGCTCAGCATTATCGAAGAAGGCGGTGAACCCGAAGCCATCGTTCGTGCCCGCAAATACATCCTTGAAAATCTGGACCAGCAACTGCCACTCGGTGTGGTTGCCCATCATGCGGGATTGAGCGAGTCCCATTTCTGCCGGCTTTTCAAGGAATCCATCGGTCTGACTCTGACGAATTATGTCAACTTCTGCCGCATCGACTGGGCGAAGCGCGAGCTTCTCAGACCCGAGGCACGTATTTGTGAAATCGCATTTCTGGTAGGCTATCAATCCCTATCGCAGTTCAACCGCAGCTTCTCCCGGATCGTCGGTCAAGCCCCCACGGTCTATCGGCGCGAGCAGCTGGAACGGGCGGCTTCCTGATACCCACAGGCGTAATATGACTCAATGACATTCAGTTCCAACAGGTTGCCCGACCTTCCGGAAACTTTCAAACGGAAATCACCTCTCGCAAACAGTCTATATTGCACGTGGATGCCGATGGTGCCGGGGTGGCAGGAAAAAGCAGCGGAAGATCTGGATGATCCGCCGCTGCTAGGATAGGTGATGGTAATGGATCAGTTGCCTGCGGAGATCACTGTACCGAAGGCATCGGAGATGACCACGCTGGTGATGGTGGTGCCTGGGGTGACGTAGACGCTGTGCGAGCAGGTGCCGGATTGGGCGGTGATGAGGATGACGTTGCTAGTGAACGGATAGAGAGTGCCTCCGGTACCATTGACCGTGACATAGAGCTGCGTGCCATCCGGGACGTTTACAGAGTCGGTCCGCACGTCCACGGTCATGAGGGAGAGGGTGGGGTAGTATGGATCAATGTGATAGGAACCGGTACAGGTCGGGATCACGCCATTCACTTGGGCGGCTGCGGTGAAGTTGAGTGTGGCGGTGACGATTGCTTGGGGAGCAGGGGCGGGAGTGGGTGCTACGACGGGAGTCGATGATTTACCGCCGCCACCGCCGCCACCGCCGCCGGTGCTGAGTCCGCTCTTGCTGGTGCCGGGGATGGGATCGGTGGCACCGGCTTTGGCATAACTGTGCTGGGTGAGTGCCAGGCTGCCGGCGATAATGGTGGCGAGCAGGGCGATACGTGATCCACGGAATGTGTTTGATGTGGTTTTCATGATGATTTCAGTTTTGTTGTGTTTTGTTTTTTGAATTGTGTCCTGCGGTGATGCCGCGGCACATGCGCAGTAATGGTTGGTTTCCGCCACCTCCGAAGGAAAAAAGTGTAACAGGATTGTAATCATCCGAATGGACCATTGGCCTAGACTGAACGGTAAGTAGTCCAGTGCCACGTGGCGGGAGCATCTTGCTCCGTGACTTTATTTTTGAATAATCCCTAACTTACGTTCGATTCAAGCCCGTCCCTCTGACGTCATCGTCGGATGTCAGGGGAGTGATCGCTGAACCTGTTGATCGCATCTGTGATTTCCCTCAGAAAATCCTTGGACGCATCTGCGGAATAGGACAGAAGCACATGAAGGTGGCAGTCCAATCGTTTCGAATAGTTTGCTAGAAGCAGGACACGGAAGTATAGCTAGTCGAAGGTCTGGGGTGCATCTGACTGGCCGTCATAAACTCCAGCCATAGGGGCAATCTCGCAGAAGACGCAGTCCCTCTTCGGGCCGCGTTCCTCAGAGGCGTCCTGCCACCCTTCATTCAGCCCGATCCATGTGAAAGACTTCGTCCCTCAGCGGGATAAAGAGGCAATTTTGTGGATGCGTGGCACCCGTAAATTTTTCCGAGGACGAAAAAGAAATTCGCTTTTTGGTCGGTGCTGCGGCAGGTAATCGGATGTCAGTAAAAAATAAGAAGCAGTTTGGCGTTTGGATGGACACCCATCACGCCACCGTCATCGGCCATGCCGATGCGACCGCCGGGGAGTTTTCCGTATTGGGCCATGCCGGCAACCCGGGAGCCTCGGGCAACACCACCGAGAAATCCACCCACAACGAGGAAAAGGCCTTGCTGCATCATTTCTTCAAGGAAATCACCGGGCACATGCAGAACGCCGAACAAGTGCATGTGACCGGCACGGGCACCGCACAGGAACAATTCATCCATTACCTGGCCGAGACATCCCAGTTCAAGAACACTATCGCTACGGAATGCACTTCGAATAAAATGAGCGATGAAAAGCTCGTGGAGTTCATCAGTGGCAAATTCCAATAAGAATGGCTTCAAGTAAAAAGCTGGGGGATGTCGCCGTCAGCTTTTTGATGGTCCGACTCTGTTCATCGTCCCTTCTCTGCTGACCCAAGCTGCAATGAACCCAGGATTTGTGAGAGTGTCACCAAAGCATCCAGTTAACGTATCACGGTAGGTGAAACGCCTGTGAATGCCGCCAACGCCTCGTTCAGCCCGGCTTCACGCACATAAACTGCTGCCCTCGTCTTCGCCAAATTACGCGATCACGCGTGAAGAGATCGCGCGTTTCGTGTGCTCCACGGTTTCTGCCGCCTCCTCGTCCATCGAGGACAGAATGCCCGCCAGATCGGTCGCGATTTCTTTCCGCATGTGGGAAACAAATTCCACACCCTTCGCAGTGATGCGCACCATGATCTTCCGCCGGTCTTCTGAAGCATGGACGCGTTCCACGTAGCCCAACTTCTCGATTCTATCCACTAAGCCGGTTGCCGCTGCGGTCGAGTGACCCATCTTCGTCGCGATGTCCGTCATTGTTAGGTATTCTTCGCTGGAAAGATAGGTCAGCAGGAAAAATTGGGGATACGACAGGTTGCCGCGGTTCAACTCTTTCGAGAGGTTCAGGATGCAGCCGCGCTGGGTGAACAGGACGAAGTCTGCGAGACGGCCGGCATCGGCCTTGACCGAAGCACTCGGGGTGCTTGATAAGCTCATTTTCATGGGGGGATGTTTTGGGGGGATTCCCTCCTCGGGGTTGAGGAGGGGAAAGCAAATTGCTTGCTGACGGTCAGACTCTGCCAGAATTCCGGACCCGGCGATATTACGTAATCGCGTGATATTGTGGATCGCCGCCACGCCCTCATCGTCGGGGGTCAGCAGGAGCGATTAGAGGGCATCGCATTGCGATTGTGCCTTGACCCTGTGACCGGCCGACTTCAGTTCTCCGGCGGAATGACTTTTGACCATGAACCCATCGAATGGGATGACGAGATCACCCTGCTGATCGACCGACTTGAGGAGAAGTCCGCGGAAGGCGGGTTGACGCGCCAGGAACGGGCGCTGATGGATGTGGTCGAGACCGTCCAGTTGCTTGATCCCGAAGGCGATGGATTGCATGAATTCTGGCAGAGCGCGCTCGACCACTCACGCATCATCAATTCCTTCGACCTCGTGGGGTCGAGTGCGATGGTCGATGTGCTCAACGCCAGCCAGTGGTGCCAAACGCGCCATGAGGACCGCGACCAATACACCGAGACCGAATCCGACTATCTCGCCACCATCGAAGAAGACCTTTACGAAGCTCTCAATGAACTGCCTGATCTGGTTGGCGAATTTGTCGAAGACGAACTTACGGAATAGTATCGCGCGATGGTGATTGGCTCAGACATGCAGTGACAAAAATCTGCCATCCGTCTTCTTTGTGAGTCCCTCTGTCATAAAATGGGATCAGGAGATGCCCTTGCGAAGATCTCTAACGCTCCATAGGACGCCAGCCGCGTTTCCGGTGTCACCCTTGAGCTTTCTCGCTCCGGTTTTCCGTTTCGGGCCGAACCGCTCCCGTGATTTCACAAATGCTTCGTCCACAAAACTCCGGCTGCCGATCACCGCTCCGTCCGTGAAATAACGCACCCGGCAGCGCAGCATTTTTCCGAAGGGGATTTCGCCATCCTGTTGCGCCTTCTTCTCCGCTTCATCCTTTGAAATTCCTTTCCGCAAGGTCTTTGCAGTGGCTTTCCCGTCCCTACCCACGCTCTCCGCGCGCTTCTCCACGGCTCCGTTCATCAAGAGTTTTCGATAGGATTGCGAAATTTTACCCGACCACTGCTCCGCATCCGCCGCCAAGCCCTGATGCGCGCCCCAGGCCCGAACCAATCCAGCCCGTGCCGTTTTTCCATGGCCCTTCGAGCCTCCTCCGATCGCCTCGCCGTAGCTGCTCCAGCGGTAGTCCGCCGGGTCCTTCACCATCC
>JBDTNJ010000438.1:0-13646 GCA_039933825.1 Luteolibacter sp. | reverse complement strand
GGCCACCACAATCATAGCTTAGCCCCTGGCCCGAATTTCGGGGTCCGCCTCAAACAGCGTCTGAATCTCGCGCGTGGTATGCGGCCCAGTCACCTGCCCCTGCCATGAGAGAAACGACATGTGTTGATCTGCTTCCTGATTCAAGGTTGTTTGGGGTTGGGAGTTTTTTCTGCGCTGTTCCGGTGGATGGCCAAGAGAAACTTCTGGCTGTCCTCGGGAAGGTTGATCGCCAACAGCGGACTCAGTGGTGAAACCTTAAGCATCGGAGTAAACTGGGTAGCTCGGGCATCGATCATTCCGCAGACTTTCAATTCATGAACACCGTCTCCCAGATCGCATACGGCGAGCAGCAGACGCCCTACAGCCGAAGGTCGCAAAACGACGGTCCCGTCGGCATTGACATGCCCAGCGAGATCCACAGAACCCGGGATGACGGCTGCGGCTGCGGCATGGGTTTTTCGCAACTCGCTGAATGATGATCGTTTTGCACGGGTAGAGAAATATTGCTCCCAGATGGATGCATCGTCCGGCGTCTTTTCCAGAAGCCACGTAGAATCCGTTAGCGGGGCTTTCGATTCGAGTTCTTCAAACTGTCTGATATCGTCCATCAGATCAGGGCAATAATGCAATCCCCATTCCTCCTTTTTGTGATTGCGAACCAAGCGGAGCAACTGTCGCCACACATAGGCTTTGGCAACAGGTTTTGCCTTGGGGTCATTGCTAACAAAATCCAGCAACGGAAGGACGCTTGATTTGAATTTTGTGCCGGTATCGTCCAACAAGCTCTTGAGACCAAGGCGTGCCATCATCGCTGCGGTTTCAGTGGGTTGATTGGAAAGCACCACATTCCCATCATAGGTGGCAATGTCGGCGTCAAAGAACTTCAATGACTCGGACGTAAGTTTGGGATAGTTTGCGACCTTACCCTTTAATCCGCCATTCACATCCCGCACGAGCGCTCCTTGACTAAGACATTTCAAATGAACGCCTTTGCTGTTTTTCCACTCCACTCCCCAAAGACTATTGAGAACGTCACTGGATGAAAGGGTTGAGATAACCTCTCTATCTTGTGCGACTGCTGCTTCGGGCACCGGCATGACCCCCACCATATCATTGGCTGCCGCCTTGAGGGCGACAAGGTCACCTCTGAAAACCAAAAACGCTTTTAACCGCTCATCATCCGGCCAAGTGTCGATGATACGCTGTGCGGCAGCACCTTCCCTGAAACTGCAATTGGCTAACTGCGCAGCAGCATCATGGTAAGCAGGCGCTGTTTCGGCCCCCTCCAAAAGCGCGAGGGCGCGGTTGCTGGCTTCGACACGATCCTGCATCTGCCGGATACGCGAATCGATGTCTGCGATCAGGGATGCGGTGGAAACAGGCAGTTGCAAGAGCGGATGCTTTAGCGAGGCGAGTTTCAGAAAAGGTACCAAGTCGGCCGCAGCGGGCTCAAGAAGCCTCCCAGCTTCGGCGGCAGGACCATCAAGAGGAATGGCTTCCAATATCCCCGACCACTTGGGGCAGATCGCCCGGGCCAGCTTGTCATTCTCCTCCTGCCTTTTTAGCAACACCCGTTCACCATCATTTCGAAGCACGGTGAGCCGGGATGACGCTTCGGCTGCCAGATCCGGAGGCAGTTTTGACACCAAGGCACCTGTTTCCTCAAGGCGATCAAATAGATCAGGCGAAAGTAACGCCTCAAAGTCAGCACGACGAGCAAGTTCCAAAGCCTCCAATTCGCGATCCACGAGCAAGCGATTGGCATCCACAGCCATCAACCATTGGCTTGATTGGGCAACTTCCGTTGCCAAGCGGGGCAACTTCAACAAAATTGATTCCTCATTCTTGATCCGCTTCACCAGATCCCTCACGCCACTGGCAGATTGTTTGTCACGCAGCGATACTAACGAATCAGCCTCACCCGATGCTCGAAAGGCGAGAACGCCAGTTCCTGTCGCAGCCAGCAGAAAAACCACCGCAGTTGCCAATCCGCCGACGAGTCGAAAGCGCTTCGATCGCTCCGCCCGTTCCACCGCCTGCGTCAACTGTCCACGCGCCGCCTCAATGCGCATCCGCGAACTATTTGGGAACTCGCCGCGCATGCTCTCAAGCAACCTCAGCTTGCGCGCCAGATCCTCGACCAAGGGGCCAGCAAAATCCGTCGAGAGCCCGAGCGGCGTGACCATGCGAGTCTCCACATCGTCGGCGATGCCTTCCATTTCCTTGATCAGATGCCTACACTTTGCTACGCGTTCCGCCTCAGTCCGGTGCTGCTCCAATTCGATCTCAATCCTGCGGGCACGTTCTTCCAAACCAGCTTGTGCATCACCGAGACCGTAAGTTGATGCTAAAATGGCATATTCTCCATGTAGCACTGCCGCCTGCCGCCATTCGCCAAGTTTGAGATTTTCCTCGGCCTGTTGCAGCGCATCAGGCATGCGGAGGCGGGCAGCGGTAAGCCGAACCCGATTGCGCACGCCCACGGCCTGCTTCCATTCGGGGGATTGTTCGTAATCCTCAGCCATGCCCGCCGCTTCCACCTGATCCATCGCGGCTAACAGCGGATCATCGCCGGATTCTAGATTCGCACGCAAATGGGTCAATGCAGCCTGCAAGGCTTTGCGTTGGAGACGTTTAAGCTCTTTCACCGCGTTTTCATCGCCCGGATTCATTTTGGCGATGATCCGGATTAAGCCATGTGCCCGCTCATCATCGCGGGACGAAACGGCGGCACGGTAATCTCGATAGAGCGGATGGTTAGATGCGAGCCCTTTTCCCTGCATCGCGAGCAGAGCTTCTAAAGTGCGGACGTCAACTAATGGAGCAACCTCATGGCCGTGGTTCCGGCAGAAATCCTGCCAAGCGGACTCGCCACCGAAACTCAAGCCCAGCGCCGCATCCACGACCCGTGGCGGCTGCTCTGCGAGTTGCAGTGCCTGGATCTCGCCCCCGCCTTCCAGCATCAATCCAATCTTGCCCAAACGCTCGTTCACCTCCCGGCATTGCTTCGCGTATTCCAAGGCCAGCACCTCCGCCGCAACACTGCAGGGACGCCCGTCGAGAAGTGCGCGGATGGAATCAGTTAGTTCTATTAGTGTCATAGGATGCAATAGTAAACTTAATCTTTACGCGTGGCTCGATATAGGATACGACCAGATGGAGAGGAAACCTCTAAATTCCTTAGTTCATTCATGGACGACATAAGAGACGGACGCGGAAGTGGCTTCGATGTTTTTTTAATAATATCTTCCTTTGCACGAAATGCGTCTTCCAATTTTCCATTACTGATATTTTTTCCCCACCCCTCAATTCCAATCTGTTTTTCCACCTTCCCCAATCTTTCACCGCCTCCTACGACATCCTTAATTTTTTTAAATTCTAATACCCAATCACTTTTATCATCCCAAGGTTCAGCACCGAAATCTTTGAACAGTTTTCGGGCATCTTGTTTGTGAATTTCCTTATCGATTTTCGACTCATCATCAAGCTTAAGAAGGTTCGCAAGAATCGCTCCTTCAAGAGCCACCTTGATGGAATCTTCTAGTTTCTCAAATGCTTTCTTTTTGATATCTTCTCTTGTTTTTTTATCTTCATTCGTTCCACCTGGGGTCCTAGATAATTTGTCCTTTTCTTCGCATTCTTTATATGATATACTGATTTTTTCTTTGTCTTGTTCCGATAAGAAGACAGGTGGAATCGTCTGTGCGGTTCGATTCACAACAACATTTTCCCCGGATTTTGAAATATGGCAAGAAGTTGGAGTATCGAAAGATATAATAAGCTTTTCTTCCATTGATACTCCATCAGCATTAATAACATACTTAATTTTATCTAAAATCTCGCCGACAATCGCTATTTCATCCGGTCCAATCTCTCTAAAATCAAAAGTTGCCGTTCCAATTGGATCGCCATCCTTTTTTTCAATTACTAGCAGACTCCGCAATGGTAAATTGCCTCCCTTATATGTAAATTCAATCGAAGAAAGTCCATCTTTTGAAAACGAAAATTTATCTTTTCCAAATTTTGGGGCAGGAGTGTTTTCCTGACGTGTCCAACAGTAAAATGTGTTTGCGTCGGAAATGTATAACTTCTGCTTTTTGTTTGCAGGATCATCAGGAACGACCCGAAGTCCAAATCCGCTCACCTCGATCTCCTTTTCAAATTTTTCAAAATACGATGTTAAAACTCGGTTCAACAGCTCGACTTTAACTCCTTTTTTCAGTTGGTCCTCCGTCACTAATATCACTTCATTCTCTTTGACGCCGGACAGATTTGGACCCGCCTTTGATTCTTTTACAGTTGGCTTCGACACGTCATCAAGGGGACCGCCGAGGCCTGATGAAGCAGGCTTGCGGCCTTTAAGATTTCTCACATACTCGATTGGAACTACGCTTGATTTGAGAATCTCCTCATCGTCCTGATTCCAAGGCTTATCTGGATTCTTCACATATTCCATGACTTTCATGACAGTCTTGGCAGCATCCTTGTCCACGTTGTCCAGTAGGTCTGACAATTTTTTCAATTGTTCCATTACTTTATCGGGAATTACTAGACTCTGATTTTTGACAATCAGGTTTTTAACCTCTTTTGTCACAAGACTACTCACGAATTGATCGCCGCATTTTTTGAAATCTTTATTTGAAAGTTTGTTAGATGCCTTTTGAAGTGGATCAAGAACCGCGCGAATCAGTTTGACACGTTCATCCAATTCCTGTTCGTTAACTTTATTAAAGTAATCAAAAATCGCTCTCCTCGCATTAGTCAGTGAACTAATCCATTCAGGATTTGCGAGGGGGGGGGCAGTTATGTTCTCAGGTAAATTAGCAAGCGTCACCGTGGATAAGTCACCTTTAATGTAATTGATAAAGTTAATCGCAAATCCTGACCAAGCTTCAATATTAGGACCTGCGGTTTCAGCTAGCGTTTGCGCCTCTTTTTCGGAGAACCCAAATTTTCCCATCTCTTCGATCGATTTCTTCGCCTTGTCTTTCGTTGGCACTTCTCTTTTGGCTGAATTATCTGCTGCCTTCGGATTCACCGCTTTCCAAACAGCCACTCCTAAAATGCCTAGTGCCATGACGAACACGACCAACCCGACAACCAGTTGAGCGCGTTGTTTCCCTGACACTGGCGCCGGCATACGCTTAGGACCTCCGCCGGACGAGCCATCCCGGACATGGACACTGACAACTGGAGTAATGGAAGTGCGTGAGGCTACCGGGTTTTGATTGCGCGCGGATGGGGCCACCGGGGAAGCGATCGCCTGCGGTTCTGGTTCCGGTGTTTTTTGGACTGGCTCCGGCGGCAGTGGCAGGCTCTGGGGCTGGCTAAGGTCGAGCATGGCTCGGGAGCCGCAGCGGCCTTGGATTTCAGAGAAATTTTCCGGACTCGCTACAATCCAATCGAGATCTGAGAGTTCATCGGTGGTTTCGAGCGAAGTCGTAAAACTGCGCGACCACGATTGGGCACCGAATTCATGAAGCGCCTCTGCGAGCAAACCAAGCGCATCCGCGCCGCGTGGCATGAGCAAGACACCAGTGCGCGGCGCACCGTCCCATGCAAGGATGCGAGCGTGCGCTGGGTTCCCTGTAATGCGAGCCCACTGCGACCGCGCCGATTGGCGGCCTTGCGGCTGGAATTGCTCCAAAGGCACGTCCTCGGTGGCACTGAAAAACCTCGCGGAGCCCTCCCATGAGCCGAGCCAAAGGAACTGCCTCAACACATCAGCGGGAGTAAGTCCGCGAGCGCCTGCGCGCGCCACTTCTTCCTGCGAGATGATCAAATGGTGGGCGATGTGATTTGTGCGACCGGTGTAGTCCGCGCCCGCATCACAGATCCGGCTGAGCACATGGACGCGATTGTTAGCAGCGATGATCCTGCGGTGAACGTAGATCACGCGAGAGCGATCATTGCCGCGAAGGTTGGCGAATTGGGAAACCCGCTCGATGGCACTGACCAGAAGCGGTGAAATCGCCTTGGCACGGGCGACGGTGCCGAACCCTGAGCGCCCGGCATCCAGCAGTTTTGCCGCACTGGTGTAAACGAGTTGATAGGCCATGATGGATCAGGAGTGGGATGGAAACATGGAAGGCGCGATTTTCGAAAGAACCCACAAGGTGGCATCCTCAACCCGCTGCGGATCCAGTTTAACAGGATCAGGACCGATTCTCAGGTGTCCTTCACTGTCCTCGAACTCCACGGGAGGATGCCCCAGCGGACTTGCTGCAAAATACATCACGTCCGAAGAGATCGCCTCGGCGTTGGCCACGATGGAGGGACAGATGCCAAGGAGCAATTGTCGCACGCGCGTGGAATTCGCCTGAATATGATCGAGGCGCACACGAGAGCCATCTGCCCCGTTTTCGTAAGCAGGAAGCAATGGCGTATTTCCGAGCAAGTGCAGCCATGCATCAGACTTACCGACAATCACGGAAAGCGGTGTGGAAATCCGCTCGCTGGAGGAGAGGCCGAGGATTTCCTTGATGCGGGTTTCAGACTCAGCGAGCAGGATGTCTTGTTGATCGCTTCGGCGCTGGGCCAATTGAGGATCGGAATGCCCCGCAAGCTTGCGCTTGAACTCCGGATTGTAGAGTGGATCGAAGAGGAAGAAGATACCGGATGCCACGGCAATGTGCTGCGCACCGGGCGAGTCCGCACTGTTGCGCCCAGGCTCGAAATGTTCGCCGGCATTGTCATAGAAAACGATGGAAAAGCCGTCCTCTCCTCGGTCGCGCTCGCTCATGCGGAAGACGAACGGCTTCGGCAGACGAACTTGGCGTCCTTGGCGGGGCAGGGTTTCGTAGAGAGCGCCTTCAAGGTCGGTTTTAGCCAAATAGGCTTCCTCTGGGGTGCCCGCCGAAAACAAATGGTTCCGCATGTCGTTGAGAACAGCGTTCTCGGACGGAGCGGCATCGCGGAAGGTGACTCCAAAATGCTTGAATGAGATGTCCTGCATCATTTTCACCAGCACACTCAGGTAATAGGACTTCCCTGAGGATGGTGCGCCCACGATCGAAAAGATATGATGCGGCTGATCGAGGAAATTCGGCGGCAATTTCCGGCGGCAATGGGGGCAGGAAGTTTCCGGAGCTGAGAGCCCCATGGCATCAAGCGCCTGACCACGGTCATTGAAGCGGCTGGCGAGGAAACGCTGCATGTGCTCCTCACCCAAAACGGTGTCACCACGCAAACTGGCGTGCACGGCAATGTTCATAACATCGCCCCGATCAAAGCGAAACCAGCAAACCGGACAAGTGAACTCGCCGTATTCGACGTTGATCTCGGGGGCATCGAATACCTGCATAGCAGGAGATTGCCCAATGTCCGCATAACCGTTGCTGGATACCGCACCCATGCGAGTCATGATTTGATGAGGATAAAACCCCATCTCCTTCATGCCAGCGCACATCACGATAGTCTCTCCAGGTTCGCAATCCGTCATCAGTGAGAGTTCTTCTTGCGCTACCGGCCCGGCCCACTGCTGCTCGCTTCTCTTGTAAACATGCCAATTGGTGGGATCGATGGAATGTGCCCATTTGTCGTCATCCGCAGCTCCAGCACGTAGCACGAAGGGATAACCCCTTACGACAATTGTGTGCTCGGATTCGTCACGGATCCCAATATTGGAGACTTCCTGGCCATCGAACAGAATGGAATTTGTGCCGTTTCCTGGGTAAAGGTGGTAGGCTTTGAGGACCCGGGTGATTCGAAGCAATGCTGCATCCTCGTCCCCGGAGCCGATTATCAGGTCACTGTTGGGAAAACTCCCGATTGTAAACGGTCCTCCGTCAACTGCGGCACGCTTTCCAGTAAGACAGTCGACGATCCACAGTTTTTGCATTTTTGTGATGAATGAATTATTGCCCTTTAAATAGCTTTTGTTACAATGGACATTTGAGCGATAGAACACAGAGCCGTCAAGCAATAGGGTTAGTAAGGACCGGTTACGGACAGAATCTGCTATATCGTCGAAATTTCAGTGATATCCCATACGACAAGACTGGACAATGGCTGCTGACCGGCTAGAGAGGTAACCTTCATGGAAGGAGGCGCTGACATCTTCATTTGGAGGAAAGGGAAAAAAGAGGGACCGATCTCGCCTAGGGCTTTAGAGGGAGCCGTCCGTCTGGGTAGCATCCCTGCGAAAACTCCGGCATGGACCCGCAACAACCCAGAATGGAGAACTGCTGCAGAGGTTCTTAAAAGCCACCCATTCTTCGTGATCGAGCATATCCCCTCTGATCCCCCGCCCATCGATCGCGGCACATCCTCTTCGCATCCCGCCAGATCCCATCAGAAGAACCTGAAACCAAACTCCGCCGCATTATGGTGGGCGCTTGGGGTAGGCTTGGCATTAGTCTGCACTTTGTTTCTTTTTTTAGTGATGCGGCATCGTTATGAAGTGATGACGACATCCGCAAATCACCAAGAACCTGCGGAATCGATCCATCCCCACACCGATGATGAAGTCATCAAGCCGAGCCCACACTTTGAACCTGATAAAGAGGGAATAACAGCGAGTTCAGTGGAGGACTCCGAACGCTGCGTCCTCATGGCACGCACTGATAACGGCTCCGGAACTGCATTCATCGTTTCCGAGAACGGCAGGGCCTACGTATACACCAATGTGCATGTGGCCTCGGCAAATACTCTGAATTTCACCGATTTCCGTGGAGTGCCAGTGCAAGTCGATAACCGGGGGGAGGTTGTAGGTATTTCCGAATCCTCGCGGGGGGAAACGGGTATCGATATTGTGCGATTTCCGATGATGGAACCACCGAAGCTATTGCTCAAGTTCGCAAGCAGGCCCAAAATCGAACAAAAGCCCGATGTTTGGACACTCGGTGATAGCGGCGGAGAGTCCATTCTGAAGACGCTCAGGGGGCACATCACAGGTGTGGGACCGTCAAAAATCGAGGTGGACTGCGAGTTCATCCAAGGAAATAGCGGAGGCCCTATCGTGACAAGAGAAGGGCAGGTTGTAGGCATCGCTTCATATATGACCGCCAACCAGTCGGTTTGGGCAAAAAACACTGAACAGGAAGTCCGAAGATTCGCCTGGATTCCCGGCAGAGATTTTTATTGGACTTCAACTACGACAGCCGATCTCGCCAATGAGCAAGTGCTAGTCCGGAATTGCCTAATCACAAGCGATCTGATGCTCGTCATCAGCCTTCTTGAGACAGGGAAAGCTGGCTTTCATTATCCTGGCAACATGCCCGATGTGGCCCATCAAGTGATTGCCTTGGCCAAGAATCATCCATTATGGAGCGGAATGGCCGAGACGAACCGGGCCGTTTTGGCGCTATCAGAGGAGAAGAATCCTTCATGGGCACAATCACATCGTGAATATGCCAGATTCTATCAGTCATGCGTTGAATACCAGCAGAGCCAGTTGGAGAAAGCCGAGAAAACGATCCGCTCGTCATTTTGGAGGAACGAACTGAATTCAAGAATTGAGAATCAACGCCAAAATCTGGAAAGCTTCCAGCTTCAGCTGAAACGCTATGAAGGAGCGGGTGATGTGGATACCTCCCTTTCGGGTTCGTGAGCGCAGTCAAGTGATGGATGCCGAGTTGGTTGCCTCCAAATTTCGAAAGGGTCGCGCATCACCACAAGGCAAGCAGCGCGAATTCCTTGTGATGCACGGTGAGTTGTTGAAGACGGATGGTGGTGAAACCCATTGCCAAGAGCCTATCAAACCACTTTTGCTTTTCGACCACCTGTGACATTTCCGTTAGCTTCAGGGTAATCAGGACGCCGCGGATAGTGGGAGACATTTTACAAAAGCGCTCGCATTCCTTGAGCACGACGGCGGGTGATTGATTCATATCGGACATGAACCACGTGACCCCCTTGCCAAGGTCGCGCTTGCCGGCGAGAGCCGCAGGTTTGCAGCAATGGTAGAACCATGCCCTGTCCAACGGCGCGTAGCGTCTTTCCAGCACGGCGGATTCCAACACGACGGGTGCCATTTGAGCCGGGTCCACGCCGATCACCGAGATTCCCCGCTGTAAAAGGGCAAGAACAACCCCTCCAGGCGCACAACCGAGTTCCACGACGATATCCTTGGGAGACAATTCCAAATCGAAAAATCGCACGGCTTCCTCCAGCTTCAACCAGGCGCGCGATGGCGATTCCCCGGGCATGACAATCGATGAATCACCACCCGGGTCCGGGCTGAAATAGGGTGAGTGCAAGTGGAGACCCGCCCAATATTCCTGCGGGCGGAGTTCCACCACAGTGCCAATGCATTCGCCCGCTTCCGGCCGATCCCGCAACCCACCCGGCATCCGTTCCATCTTCCGTTTAACCAATTGCACGTGATGAATGGCCCCGCCACAATAGGCAGGATGGAGCTTGATTCTATTTTCGGCGTCTTCCCGCGTGTCCGACTTCCCGATAGAAAGACAAAGCCTGCGGGCGCAAGCCAATGGATGAGCGATAGTGCCTAGCGAGAAAAAACCATTACGGGATGCCTTCTTGAAAGTGACAAAACCACTTCTTTGATAGCTCAGGCGCCAACCCAGCCCCATCGACTCCACCTCCAGCTTCAGTGCGCTTTCCGATCCGGTATTCGTCAGGGCAAAAACAAATTCGGACTCAATAGTTCTCATTACAAGTCATCGTGTAAAAGGGGGAAGATTCAAAAGGGGGATATCAGCAGCTTAAATCGTTCAGTTCACTCTGGTTCTCATGGGGCAATTCATGTCGCACTTCCCACGTTCCATTGGCGTTGATTTCCAAGTGACCGTCATAACGCAAGCGCGACTCTCCGTTTTTGGACAGGATCACGACTCCGATCTTTTGTTCGGTTAGCAGATTAAGAATTCTGGAGATCAGGTTTTTCGGAAGCGAGCTACCCGGACGATCCAGGAAAACAAAGGCAGGCTTCGCAAGGAAAATCCGCGAGACCGATAACAAGTGCTGCTCACCGATGGAAAGCAAGTCATCCCAATCCTGATCGACCCCAAGACCGCCGGCGCGGGTCACCACCTCCTGAAGGCCCAGATCTGTCAACACCTTCATGATCTGATAGTCCTTTGTCACCGACTCCATGCCCGTGCGCAGCAAGACGTCCCGCAAGGTTCCCGGCGGCAGATAGGGCCTCTCTGGTAGAAAAAGTATATCGTCCAATCCCGGACGGGTGATCCGACCGCCGCCGCACTCCCAAACACCCGCCGTCGCCCGAAACAACGCCACTTTAGGCGCATCATCGGCTCCGGTAACCAGCCACCGCGAGCCTCGCACGATATCAAGATTCAAGTCGGAGATCAACAAACGCGACTTGTCCGCCGAATAGAGCGTGACCTCTTCGTAACAAAGCCGGTCCGGAATTTCCCCGATATCGATCGCGCAGGTTGTCGCGTTATGCGCCTTTTCCATTGCATCGCTCAGTTTATAGAGACGGGCCGTGACAGCGGTAAACGTCGAGATGGATTGAAACTGCGTGACGATCAGCGAAAACGCCCCTAACAAGGCAGCGAACGCCATCGTTGATTGTGTGATCACACCGAACTCGGTCACCCCGCCGAAAATGAACATTGGCGCGACGATCAGAGCTGGGATGATTTGAATCAGGTAATTGTAACCAGTTGTGAAAAAACCCAGGTTCCTATTGATCCGGATCAGGCGCCGGAAGTTGGATGTCAGCGCATCCAGCCGTTTGTTCAAGCGGGCGTTAAAACGTCCTTCGCGGTGCGCCAGAGCAATCGATTCGGAATTTTCGCGCACATGGATCAGATCGGAACGGAAATTCGCCTCCATATCGAGTTGATAGTAATTCAACCGGATCAAGGGCCTACCTAACAAAATCGTCAGCAGCGAGCCGCAGATCGCATAGGCGACCGCGACACCAAAAAGCAGGGGACTGATCGTCCACAAAACCCCTGAGAATGAGATGGCGGTCAATGTTCCATTCAAAATCAACAAGATGAACGAGAGGGTCGTCGTCGTGAACGCACGGACGTCATCGGTAATGCGCTGGTCCGGGTTGGCCACCCCCGCCGCGGAATCGAGCCGATAGTAGGTGCGCTCACTCATATATACATCGGTCAGGCGGCGGGTCAGTTGCTCGCGCCAAAGAATACCCAACCGCTCCTCCGTGAAGCGGTAGAAAACCGCCGCGAGAGTGGAACCAACGAAAACCAAGATATACATCATGGCCTCGTACTTGAACCGATGAATGTTTTTGTGCTCGATTGACGACATGAAGTCCCGACCGACGTAGCTATTGATGACGTTCAGAACGTTGATCGCGACCATGCAGGCGATCAGCAGACTTGAAAGCATGATCGCTTTCGGCCCGGAGTCCGACTTTACAAGCATCCGCAGGGAAGCGCGGAAGCGTTGCAAGGTCAGACGGGCAATACTGCGTTTTTCGGAGTCCATTCGAAACAAGGCAAAAGATTATCAAAAGACCGATAATACGGAAACCTTAACAATCCCTTGCAGGCGGAATCGCAAAAAGCCCGGTCAAAAGCAAAACTAATCCCAAAAATACGCGTAAAACATCCACCTTCAATGCCCGCATTGCGGCAAAAGCCCCGAGCCAAGTGCAATCGGGAGCACCATCAGCGGGGCCCCCGCCCGTTTGTTGCAAAAATGTCACCGTTGAAAATTTGCCTGATTTAGGCCGAACGTTTAGCCTTCTTAAGTAGTTCGACCCATTGGCAATGCATTGCTTATGGCGATTGGGAAGAACTGCGATTCATAACAGATACCCCCTCAGAACCTCGCCGTGGCAAGCAAAAACGCCACCACGGCCGGTTGCTGGCACGGGGTCTGCTCCCTCAAAAATGGCACCCTACACCAACACAATGAACATAACCGAACATCACGCACCGTATCCGGATATTTCTACCGTGCCGTCCGAGCTGTCTTTCGAAGACATCTGGGACGGCGTGGCAGTATCCGAACTCATTCGCTCCAAATGCGATCATGGAGAAACTCCCGCCTTCCTGTTTTTAGGAAGGAAGGAAGCGGCTCTGCTGAAAGAACACCTGGCTGAATCCTTCGGGGAGGAGGCTGTCGTGACACTTCACGGCACCTACTACATGGGGCTCGACGTCGTTACCATCGACTGCGAGAGCTTCATCAGCACGGGTGGACGCAAGGCAATCCGCACGCTCCAGGATCCGATGTCACGCCGCCCAGCGTGGCGCGACCGCGAAACCGAGGCGCTCTGGCAGTTCCGCATCTGATCCATGCTTGTGACACCCGCTCTTCCTGCTTTAAGGGGGAGCGGGCGTCCTAAGCCCCGCTCAGGCGAAACTCCAAGAACGATCCCACAAAGCATCAGATAACAAACCAATAAAAGTGCTCTCCCACCCGGGGGAGCGCTTTTTTTGCGGGGTGATTTTCGTGAATGGTTTCCCGCTGCACGGGATCCCCCACCCACCCGCTTGCTGCGGATCGCTGAAATTTCCCGCATGATTTCATTCCATAGTTTAGGGGACCTTAGTGAAATTAGCCGCAAAGCCCTGAATTCCGCGAAAATGAGACTTGCTCAAATCCAAAGCATCCCCTAAAAACTTCCCATAGACGTTGAGAGCACGCCGATGGGAAATTTTTCATCGGCGCTAACAACGGCTCGATTTCGGTTTCACCACCGCTCAATGATTTTCTTGGAACGATATACAATGCCC
>JBDTNJ010000437.1:0-7797 GCA_039933825.1 Luteolibacter sp. | reverse complement strand
AGGACAGTCCGCCTCAATTTATCCATGATTTCGGACTCGCCGCCTTCTATGGCGTGGTGGCCTGGATGGTGGTCGCGCCGTTTGCTGTGGTCATAATCAAAGTATCGGTCGTTCCTATTCTTCGGCAATTGCGGTGCGCGATTCTGAAACGCAGGGAGGTGATGTCGTGAGTCCGGGATTATCGGTTGTTACTGGATTAGCCCTGATGAGCTTGGTTTTCCTCGCTTCTTGGGATTTCGCCCGGCGGGTCGATAACTACTCGCTCGTCGATGCGGTGTGGGCACTCGGAATTGGTGTTACCAGTTGGTTCTGGTTGATGTCGGGCGGGTGGCACGTGAAACAATCGGTTGCGGCGGTGATGGTGGCTCTCTGGAGCTTGCGCTTGGGGTGGCATCTACAAAAGCGGATCCGCCAACATCATCCTCAGGAGGATGCGAGATATATCAAGCTGAGGGAGGTTTGGAGCGGCCGGGAGGTCTCCGCGTTTTTCTGGTTTTTCCAAGCACAGGCGATTTCGGTTGTGTTATTAGCACTGCCGTTTTTGTGCATCGCGCGTGATTCCAATGGCAAATGGGGAGTGTGGGAATCCGTTGGATTGGCACTGGGTCTTCTGGGAATCGCCGGTGAGGGATTGGCGGATTCGCAGATGTCAGGTTTTAAAAAATCGATCAGCGACCCGAAGGCGGTCTGCCGGTCAGGGCTGTGGTATTACTCACGGCACCCGAACTACTTCTTCGAGGCCGTTATCTGGAGCGGGTTCTATGTTTTTTCCTGTGGCTCCGCGTGGGGTTGGGCCACCATCCATGCGCCGGTGATGGTCATCTATCTTCTGTTGCGCGTGACGGGTATCCCCCCTACCGAAGCTGCGGCGGTTCTTCGCAAGGGTGACACTTACCTGAACTATCAGAAGACTACAAGCGCTTTCATCCCCTGGCCTCCGCGCCGGGAAATCCAACTTGAAAAATCATGATCAAAACCGACCAACTTCTAGCAAAAGATGTTATCCCAGACAAATTGATCCGCTTGGGGATCCGCAGCCGCCTTGCGGGAACACTGGCACCTTTTGAGGGACTTAACTGTGAGCAACGCCAGGCGTTGTTGATGAAGCATGTGGACGAACTTCGTGCGAGTCCCATAGCCATTGCCACCGCCGAGGCGAACGAACAGCACTACGAGCTGCCGACCCGGTTCTTTGAGAGGGTCCTTGGCAAGCACATGAAATACAGCTCCGGTTATTGGGACGCGGGGGTCACTGATATCGAGGAATCGGAAGCCCGCATGCTCGCGCTGACCTGTGAAAGGGCAGGATTGGTCGATGGCCAGCGCATCCTCGAACTTGGCTGTGGTTGGGGCTCTCTCACGCTTTGGATGGCGGCACACTATCCAAATTCGAAGATCACGGCGGTCTCCAATTCAAGAACCCAGAAACTGCACATCAATGCACAACTTGCGGCACGCAGTCTGGCAAACGTAGAGGTGAGGACGGTGAACATGATCGATTACCAAGGGGAGGGGGATTCGGTATTTGATCGGGTGGTATCGGTGGAAATGTTCGAGCACATGAAAAACTACCAAATGCTGCTCTCACGGATATCAGACTGGTTGAAACCCGGTGGAGTCTTGTTTGTGCATATTTTCACCCATCGGGACTATGCCTATCATTATGAAGCGGAAGGTGAGGATGATTGGATGGCGCGGTATTTCTTCACAGGAGGACAAATGCCCTCGGACGATCTATTGTTATATTTCCAGGATGATCTGAAAATAGAGGGACACTGGCACGTCAGCGGCTCACACTACCAGAAAACATCCGAGGCTTGGCTGGCCCGGATGGATGCGGCGCGTGACGAACTGATGCCTCTGATCGGCGAAACCTATGGGACGGATCAGCAAACCCGCTGGTGGGTGTATTGGCGGGTGTTTTTCATGTCCTGCGCTGAATTGTGGGGATACCGCAATGGCGGGGAATGGATCGTTTCCCATTATCGTTTCCGCAAGCCCGTGTGATAACTATCAGAATGTCTTCCTCAGGTGGGAAGGCAGGATGTTGAGCTGCTCCCGATACTTGGCTACCGTTCGTCGGGCGACCTTGATGCCTTGTTTGTCGAGGGCCTTCATCAGCACTTCGTCCGAGAGTGGCTTGGCTGGATTTTCGGCGCTCACCAGTTGTTGAATGGCTTCGCGGACACCGGCGTTGGAAACTTCCGCACCGTCGCTGGTCTGGTATCCCGTTGCGAAAAATGCGCGCATTTCCATCAGGCCGTGTGGTGTTAGTACATACTTCCCGGCCACCGCCCTTGAAATGGTGGTCGCGTGGAGGCTGAGTTCCTCGGCGATGTCATTCATCGTGAGTGGTCTCAGGTGACGGTGGCCTTTAGTCAGGAACAGCGGCTGGTGCTCAATGAGTTTGTGAGTGATCGCTAGGATCGTCTCCTGCCGGAGTGAGATCGCGTGGATGAGGCTGCGTCCATCCCGGATCTGGTCGCGAAGAAACTGTCGCGCCTTGGCGTCGGTTCCCGTATTGCCGATCATGTCCTTGTAAAAATCATTGATTCGTAGGTTTGGCAGATGCTCGCCGGTGAGACGGGCATACCAATGCCCGTCGTCGTCCCGTTCGATGACCGCATCGGGGAGGATGTAGGGATTGCCAGTGGGGTCGAATTCACCACCGGGATTCGGAGTGAGGCGTCCGATCCGTGAAGCGGCCTCAGCGATCCGTTCGACGTTGGTGCCCAAGGCGCGCGCGATTTGAGGGTGTTTTTTGCGGGCGAGGTCTTCTAGGTGGTCGCGAACAATCTTATATTCAATGGTGTCCTTGCCAGTGGTTCGCTCAAGCTGCAATAGCAGAGATTCAGGGATGCCCGATGCTCCGATTCCGGCGGGGTCGAACGACTGAACCAAGCTCAGCGCATCTGCGAGGTCCTTGGGTTTGATCCCCATGCGGATTCCGAGCGTTTTCGCAGGAAGATCCAGGAAACCGCGCTCATCAAGATTTCCCAGGATTGCTTGGGCCGCCTCACGAATCTCGGGATCGACCATCGAGAGATCGAGTTGATTTTGCAGATGCTGTTGAAGGGTCTCGGGGGCCACAATCGAGTCATACATGCGCTGGCGTCTTTCTTCATCCTCGCTGGTCCACGGTGAGCTTTTGCCCTCGAGGATGGTGCGTTCCCGCCAGTCGTCGTCGGTTTGATTCAGGTAATCAAGGGAATCTGCTTCCTCCGGGTCGGGAGATTCCTCATCCAATGAGATGCTTTCAGTGATGTCCTCAAGAACTGGATTTATCTCAAGCGCCTGTTGGACAAGTTGCGATAGCTCAAGAGTCCCCGCCTGCAAAATCTCCAAACTCTTGCGCATCTGTGGCGCAAGCGTTTGCTGCTGGGAAAGCGACTGATGGAGGAATGTTTCTGGCATGCTGCTCTGTCGGCGATATTACTGCCGGGGCAAAACTAGCCATTCCTTTCCGGAAAGCAGCAAATTTCGTGCCATTATTTACTAATATATTATTTGACTGACGTGAAATCGGGTATAGGAGCGGCAGATCCGATCATTCGATATATTCATTATCAATAGGTTATGTGATTTTGATTCGAAAGATCTGGTTGCTTTAGGAGGGGTGGTTATCACTCCATGGGCAGCCCGGCGGTTCTCCAACTGTCGATTCCGAGGCTTAAAACCGAGACATTGTAATCACGCCTGGCAAGTTTGTGAGCAACTCCCCGTGCTTCCGGACAGCCGAGATTGAAGCAGTAAACCACCACGCGCTTGCCGGATGCGAGGGCTTCCTGAATCTCCAGATCTCGGGACTGGATCTGGGCCACATAGTCAGTATAGGGCCAGTTGATCGCGCCGGGAATGTGATCGATTTGATAGAAGTAGGGAACGCGGACGTCGTAGATCAGCACACTGCCGGATTGTTGCAACTGGAAGAGTTCGTTCAACCCGATCGCGGTCGATTTTCCGCTAGATTTGTGGGTTGAGGGGATTTTCAGGGCTTTACTGTGAGGTTTCTCATTGAGCTCGGCAGCGGGCTTCTCAGGTGTGCATGAAGTCAGCCAGATCAGGCCTGAAAGGCCCGTAATCTTGATGAAATCTGGCAGTTTGTTCGTGCAGTCATGCATGCCTCATTCGTATCGGCCCAAGCTACTGCGGTCAAAGAGGAACTCATTCCCAGGATGGGGCGCTTTGCCTTTGCCACCGTGGCACACGAGTGGCAAACTTCGCCACAGTCCCCGATGCCGCGATTCATCCGTCATTTTTCCGTTTTGTGCCTCGGGCTGTGGTTCGTGCAGTCCTGCCAGACGGTGAAATTCTACGGGCAGGCTGCTGGCGGACAGTTTGAAATTTTGCGAAAAAGTCGCCCGATTCCTCCAATCATCGCGGATCCCCAAACCGATCCGAAACTCCGCAAACAGCTCGTCGCGGTCCAAGGGATACGGCAATTTGCCGAAAATCACCTCTCACTTCCCGGCAGTGAAAGTTACGGGACTTACGCCGACCTTGGTCGCGAGTATGTCACATGGGTGCTTTATGCCTCGCCCGAGTTTTCACTCAAACCGAGAACCTGGTGGTATCCGTTGCTCGGTCATCTCGACTACCGGGGATTTTTCAACGAGGAAGATGCGAATCAATTAGCAATTGTCCTGCGCGAAAAGGGCGACGATGTCGAAATCGGCGGGGTCGATGCCTATTCGACACTCGGTTGGTTCCACGATCCGGTGCTCAACTGTTTCGTCCGGAACTCCGACATCTATCTGGCGGAGCTGATCTTCCACGAACTCACCCACCGGCGGCTCTTCCGCCGTGGCGATACCGCTTTTAACGAGTCCCTTGCCAGCGCCTATTCAGAGGAAGGTGTGAAACGTTGGCTGATCGCCCAAAAGCGCAACGCCGACCTCCTCCGCTATGAAAAATTGCTGGTCCGGCGCAGCCAGTTTTATGATCAAATCGATAGCGCCCGCCGTCAGCTCGAACGGCTCTATGCCAGCGGAAAATCAATCGAGCAGATGCGCCGCGAAAAAGCCGGAATTCTCCACGAGCTCCGCGAAAACTTCCGCGACCTTCGCCGCCGCTGGGGTGGACACGGTCTGGAATCTTGGCTGAATGAGGATCTCAACAACGCGCATCTCGTCTCCATCATTACCTATCAGAAAAATGTGCCGGTCTTCCATCAGCTACTAAAGGACTGCGGTGGGGACGTGGAGCTGTTTTTTGAGAGAGCTACACGGCTAAAGTTGGAAAAGTAGCGGAGATCATTGGTCGGCTCTTTCCTGAAGTCTGATTTCCAATTGTAGCGGCGGTCTGCGACCATCGGATACTGCCATTTGCGACCTGAAGCCATCTTACCGAGGTCCGAGATTGTGGGTAGTTACGCATCTCTAAAAAACCAGCGACGGTCGCAGACCGACGCTACAGATTATTTCTTCTTTGCGTTGTTCAGTGCTTGGGAGAACCAGTCGTTGTTAGGCGCTGCGTTGGGGGCGAAATTCGTATTGCGGCTGCCTAGGTTGCGGTTGCCACCGCCGTTCGGGCGGGAGTCACGGTCGTCGGCGGAGCTGCGGCGCTGGCCGTCGAGATCAACCTTGCTCTTCATGGAGAGGGCAATGCGGTTGCGCTTGAGATCGACTTCGACGACGGTGACCTGAACTTTCTGGCCGACTTTGACGACTTCCGAGGCGTCGCGGATGAAGTGATCTGCGAGTTGCGAGACGTGGACGAGGCCGTCCTGATGGACACCGACATCGACGAAGGCGCCAAAGGCGGTGACGTTGGTGACAATGCCGGGGAGCTTCATGCCGATGGTGAGATCGGTGGGTTTATCGACGCCTTCGACGAACGAGAAGAGCTCGAATTGTTTCCGTGGGTCGCGGCCGGGTTTGGAAAGCTCGGCGACGATGTCCTTGAGCGTCGGAAGGCCGACTTGGTCATCGACGTATTTTTGCAGGTCGATCTTCTTGCGGGCGGCTTCGTTTCCTAGTAGGTCCTCGACCTTGCAACCGACGTCCCCCGCCATTTTCTCGACGAGCGGGTAGCGTTCCGGGTGGACGGCGGAGGAATCGAGCGGGTGCGCACCGCCACGGACGCGGAGGAATCCGGCGGCTTGCTCGAAGGCTTTCTCGCCGAGGCGCGGGACTTTTTTCAATTGCTCACGCGAGGTGAACGCGCCGTTTTCATTGCGCCAGGCGACGATGTTCTCGGCGAGCGAGGCATTGAGACCGGAGACGTAGGAAAGGAGTTGTTTTGAGGCGGTGTTGATTTCCACGCCCACGGCGTTCACACAGCTAACAACGGTATCGTCGAGGCTGGCTTTGAGAGCGCGCTGATCGACATCGTGCTGATATTGGCCGACGCCGATGGCCTTCGCGTCGATTTTCACCAACTCGGCGAGCGGGTCCATCAGACGGCGTCCGATGCTAACAGCACCACGGACGGTGACATCCTCGTTAGGAAATTCCTCGCGGGCGACATCAGATGCGGAGTAAATGGAAGCGCCGCTTTCATTCACCATCACGATTGGGATGGAAGAGGGGAGTTTGAGCTTTTTGACGAACGCTTCCGTCTCGCGGCCGGCGGTGCCGTTGCCAATGGCGATGGCTTCGATCTCATACTTTTTGATGAGCGTAGTGACTTCCACTGCGGCTTCGTAGGCTTGGTTTTGCGAACCGGCGGTGGCGTGGAGCACGGTGTGGTGGAGCAGCTTGCCGGAGCGGTCGAGCACGACGGTCTTGCAACCGGTGCGGAAGCCGGGGTCGATGGCGAGCAAGCGCTTTTCTCCGAGCGGCGAGGCCAGTAACAGTTCGCGGAAATTGTCGGCGAAAACGGTAATGGCCGTTTCGTCGGCGCGTTTTTTGGCTAACAAGCGGGCTTCGGTTTCCATTGACGGCATGAGCAGGCGCTTGCATCCGTCCTCGACGGCCTGGGCGACGTGCTTGCCAGCCGAGCCGGTGGATTTCACCCAATCCGGTAGCGCCCGGGAGGTCACACGTTCCAACGGAACCTCCACGCGCATCAGCAGGAATCCTTCCTTTTCGCCCCGGCGCATGGCGAGCGTGCGGTGGGACGGGATGGTCTTGAAGGACTCGCTCCACTCGAAGTAGTCGCGGAATTTCTGGGCGTCGGCCTCCTCTTCTTTTCCATACATGATCTTGGAGGAAACGGTGGCTTCCTCTTCGTAAATTTTGCGCACTCGGCCACGCAGCGGGGCGTCATCGGCCACGCGCTCGGCAATGATGTCGCGGGCACCTGCTAGGGCCTCGACGATGGTCGGCACTTCCATTTCTGGGTTGAGGAATTTCGCGGCTTCTTCCTCGGGATCGGCGGCTTGGTTTTCGAAAATGAAATCGGCGAGCGGGGTGAGGCCGCGTTCGATCGCCTTAGTGGCGCGCGTTTGGCGCTTCGGGCGGAAGGGGGCGAAAATGTCCTCCACGGCGGTGAGGGTGAGCGCGGCTTCGAGCTTCTTTTTCAACTCGGGAGTGAGGAGCGAGCGTTCTTCCAACGACTTCAGAACGGCGGTGCGGCGGCTGTCGAGCTCGGCGAGTTGCAGCATGCGATCGCGGATCGTGGTGATCTGGACTTCGTCGAGCGAGCCAGTCTGCTCCTTACGATAGCGGGAAATGAAGGGAACGGTGCCGCCCTCGGCGATGAGCTTGGCGGTGGCGGAGACGGAGGAAAGGGAGATCCCGGTTTCGCGGGCGATGGCTTCGAGGTGGGTCATGCGGATGGGAGGTTTAGGCGAGGCGGGCGGGGTGGGCAAGAAATTGAGCGGGCGAAATTTTCGGGGTGGGGGAAAATTAGGTT
>JBDTNJ010000436.1:0-11505 GCA_039933825.1 Luteolibacter sp. | reverse complement strand
CTTCAATGGGTAATTTTAATTGTCGTCAGGGGGTAATTGTAATTGTCGTCGCACACATGGTCGCATCAGGGCGTCCGCATGGTTTTTCAACGCGATCGACGCCAGCGCGGGAATCACAGAAGCCATGATCACGCGAAAAAACACGGTGGTGCGTGCCGTCACGTCCGGCGGTTGACCGAAAAATCCCAAGTGATAGGACAGCGGCCAGGCCACGGCGACAATCAGCAACCCCAGCGCTAGTGCTAGATATAAACCGTGCCGGCAACTCCCGAGTGCCCGCGCGGCATCGCCCGCACCACGCGAGTTTGAAGTTAAAACCGAAATACCGGTTAGCAGCCCGATCCCGAACACGAAGGGCACGTGAAACAGGGAATTCGCAAAGGTCAGCGCCGCCAGATCCTTCACGCCCAGATGTCCGACCATCACCGTATCCACCACGCCCATCAACATCTGGCTGAACTGCCCGATCATCAAGGGCAACGCCAGGCGCAGTGTCAGGCGGGATTCGTGAAGCAGGTGCATCGGTAGGCAGCTGTGTCGTTTCGGGGACCTGATTTGTCCATGAGATTGTCGTGACTAATAATTTGATCCAATCGCTGACATTTTACGGTTGCCCTCCAGTCCGGACTTGCTACACCTCGCGCGTCGTCAACACAGTCGCTCCTCGGAGCCCATGTGAGTGAGGCGGCAGAATTGTAATGCCTCGGTAGCTCAGTTGGTAGAGCAGTTGACTCTTAATCAATTGGTCCTTGGTTCGAATCCAAGCCGGGGTACTCTCTTAATCAGCGAGTTGTGACGTTTCTATGCGTGAATAGTGCATCGAAAATCTGGAGGCGCGAAGGGGATGGTTTCCCATGGCTCCCCGCTTGCTCGTTCCGAGCGCACACCCAGTCGCGAAGGCTGTTTCCCGGCAACCCCGACCGTCACCCTGCCTTCAATCATCGCTCGTGGAGTTCTTGTTCTCATGGCCATGGCCTGCCTCGCCAACGCCCTGGCTTCGGAGAAGACCGTAGCGGCCTTCGACTGGTTCGAGTATTCCGGCAAGGATCCATCCTGGGAGTCCGGGCCAGGCACCGGCAAATACCACAATCCGATCCTCGCCGGATTTTATCCCGACCCGAGCATCAGCCGGGTGGGCGATGATTTCTACCTCGCGAATTCGTCCTTCGCGTATTTTCCCGGTATTCCGATTTTCCACAGCAAGGATCTGGTGAACTGGAAGCTGATCGGCCATGCGATCCACCGTCCCGAACAGTTGAATTTCGACGGACTCGACGTATCGGCCGGACTGTGGGCTCCTTCCATTAAATTTCATGACGGCAAATTCTACATGGTCTGCACGCACCAGTACCACGAGGAGAACTTCCTCGTCACTGCGGAGAACCCGGCCGGCCCGTGGTCCGATCCCGTCATGCTCGGTTTCAAAGGCTGCGATCCGTCGATGTTTTTCGATGACGACGGCCGCGTCTGGGTGGTGAATAGCGACGATCCGGAGGGCAAGCCGCTCTACAAGGAGCACAAGGCTGTGCGGCTCCAGGAGTTCGATCCGAAACTCAACAAAATGGTCGGCCCCCGCAAGGTGGTCGTGAATGGCGGAGTGGATATTTCCAAAAAACCGAGATACGTCGAAGGACCGCACATTTTCAAACGCGGGGGTTGGTATTACATCATTTGCGCCGAGGGCGGCACCGCGTTGGGGCATTCCGAGGTGGTGTTTCGCAGCCGCAAGGTGGACGGACCTTACGAACCGTGGTCGGAGAATCCGATTCTCACCCAGCGCGACATCGACCCCGGGATTACCAACGCCGTCACCTGCACTGGCCATGCGGATTTCGTGATCGGTCCGGACGACAATTGGTGGGTGGTGTTTCTGGCATGCCGCCCCTACGACCGCGCGTTCACTCCGATGGGGCGGGAAACGTTCATGCTGCCGGTGAAATGGACGGAGGACGGCTGGCCGACGGTTCTTTCGAAGGGGGAGCGAGTGCCGCTCGTTTGTGACAGCCCGAAAGGTGCCTCGGTGAAACCGTCCGAGGCGTTTCCGCTCAACGGCAGCTTCACCTAGCGTGACGAATTCGACGGCACGGATCTGTCGCCCGTCTGGGTTACTTTGAGGGCGCCCAAGGAGCAGTGGTGGACATTGACCGACTCGCCGGGGCGTCTGCTGATCGCGGCAGGAGCGGATCGACTAACAGGAATGGGCAACCCGGCCTATCTTGCGAGGCGTGTCCAGCATTCCCGTTTCTCCGCCGCCACCTCGTTGGAAGCGCCGAAGGAAGCCGGAATTTCGGCGGGACTGGCGGTTTTCCAGAACCAGAAGCACCATTGCCTCTCCGCAGTCCGGAACCCCTGATGAGCGGCACGTTTCAGGATGGAATCCGGCAGGTGGCACCAAAACGGGGGGATTATTTTCACTAGATCAGGGGATAGCGTGAAAGCTTCAGATGTCTATAGTGAGGAAGAACCTCGCGGCGGAATCTGATCCCGCCAGCAAATACCCATCATTGTCATGAAGCCAACCCACCGTATTCCTGTCGTTTTTCTGTTAGCTATTTTGTCGTCCCATGTCTGCATGGCGGCGTCGCCAGACTGGTTGATGGCGCGCGATACGGAGGTGAAGGCGCTAGTAGCAAAAATGACGCTTGCCGAGAAAGTCGGCCAGATGACCCAGCCGGACTGGCACGCGTTGAAGGACCGCAAGGATGTCGGCGCGCTGTTTCTCGGTTCGTTGCTCTGCGGCGGCAGCTCGGATCCCGAATCGGGAAACACGCTCAAGGACTGGACGGGCGTCTATGAGGAGGCCCAGAAACAGGCACTCGGCACACGCCTCGCGATTCCGCTGGTGTTCGGAATCGACGCCGTTCACGGCAACAACAACGTGCTGGGGGCGGTGGTATTTCCCCACAACATCGGCCTCGGCTGCACGCGCGATCCCCGGTTGATCCGGCGGATCGGCGAGGTCACCGCTTTGGAAACCCGCGCCAGTGGCTTCCAGTGGACCTTCGCTCCCTGCGTCGCCGTGCCGCAGGACATCCGCTGGGGACGCACCTACGAGGGATTTTCCGAGGATCCCGCGGTGGTCGCCTTACTTGGGGAAGCCAGCGTCCGCGGATTGCAGGGCGAGCGGCTCTCCGGTCCGGAAAACGTGCTGGCCTGCGCGAAGCATTTCGTGGGAGACGGTGGCACGGCCTTCCGCTCGTCCGCCGGTGGCGGGTTGCTAGACCAAGGCGATACAAGGGTGGACGAGGCGACGCTGCGCTCCATCCACATGGCCGGTTACCCAGCGGCGATTGATGCCGGCGTGGGCACGATCATGCCATCCTACAGCAGTTGGAACGGCGTGAAATGCACCGGCAACAAGAAGCTTCTCACCGACATTCTGAAAGGGGAACTGGGCTTCGAAGGTTTTGTGATTTCCGACTACAACGCGATCGATCAACTCGTTGCGCCCGCCGCTGACACAACCCTACTGGCCAGCAACAATGCGTCCGGGCAGGTCGCGGCGTCGGATTACAAGAAATGCGTCGAAATCGCCATCAATGCCGGCATCGACATGGTGATGGTGACCGACAAATACCGCGAATACATCCAATTGCTTCAGGAACTGGTGAACGAAGGCAAGGTGCCTATTTCCAGAATCGACGACGCGGTCACCCGCATTCTTCGCGTCAAGTACGCCATGGGCATGATGGACAAGAATGCGCAACTCATGGCGGATCCGGCGTTGGCGTCTGGCTTCGGGTCCGACGAGCATCGCAAGGTGGCGCGCGAGGCCGTGCGCCGCTCGCTGGTTCTCCTCAAAAATGAAAAGAACATCCTTCCTCTTACCCGCAAAGGCGGGCGCATTCATGTGACTGGACGCGGTGCCGACGATCTCGGCATGCAGTGCGGCGGTTGGACCGTGGACTGGCAGGGTAAACGCGGCGAGGTCACGCCCGGCGGCACGACCATCCTTGATGCCATCACGGAGGCTGCTGGCGGGAATGCCAAGATCACGCATGACTTGGACGCCTCCGGAGCGGCGGGTGCCAATGCAATCGTTGTCGTTGTGGGCGAGGAACCCTATGCCGAGATGAAGGGGGACACCGAGTCGCCCGCGCTGGCGAAAGAGGATGCGGACCTCATTGAGACCGCGAAAAAAACGGGAGCTCCCGTGGTGGTCGTTGTTCTATCGGGAAGGCCAATCCTGTTGGGTTCAGCCGTGGATCAGGCGGACGCGCTGCTTGCCGCGTGGCTTCCGGGCACGGAAGGTGCCGGTGTGGCGGATGTGCTCTTCGGTGACCACGCGCCTACCGGCAAGCTGTCGTTTGCCTGGCCCCGGTCCATCGGACAGATTCCCGCCAGTCATCGCAAGGAGTCGGCGGAGAGTCCTCTCTTCCCGCTCGGTTTCGGCCTCGGCTACTGAGGATTTTCCCCAATCGACTTTTCGTTCACATGCATCATTCAGAGAAAACCCCAAGTCGGGGCGGCTTCGCATACCGGGCCATCGGCCTCGGCTTCATGCTCGCCGCCTGCACGCCGCTCGCCGCGGAAACCCCGCGCCTGCTCAACCAACCGCTCGACATCAGCGGCGACTTTCAGGACTACACCAATGTCTATTTCCTAGCGGATTCGCTCGATGGATTCGATCCCGTGAAAGCGGAGGGAAAAGTGAAGTACCAGCGGAACATGCGAACGACCGCGCAAGCGTTCGACAACACGCTCCCAGCCGTGAAGCCGTCACCTGGTAACGAGTTTCCGGAAATCGAATACGCCGCCGATCCCTCGCTGCCGTTCTCGGTGCAGTTCGTCACGCCGCGGACAGTTAGGATCCGCATGGCCAGCGGTCCGGCGAAGAAGGGCGCTGAATCCCTCATGCTCGCCGGGCCGGTGCCGAAGGACGCCTCGTGGAAATATGAACACACGGCCGCCGGCCACCGCTACACCAGCACGGCGGGATCGATCACGATCTCCGAAAACCCGTGGCGCATCGAACTCCGCGACGCCGCCGGACGTCTCCTCACCCAGACCGAACACGCCAAGGACAACGAGACATCCTTCACCAAGGTGCTGCCGTTTTCCTTCATCCGCAGAGGCTCCGACTACTCGCGCTCGATGCGTGCGGTGTTCTCTCTATCACCAGGCGAGAAAATCTTCGGCTGTGGCGAATCGTTCACCGAGTTCGACAAACGAGGCCAGAAGATCGTGCTCTGGACCACCGATGCGAACGGCGTCCAAACCCCTAGCATGTACAAGCCCATCCCGTTCTTCATGAGCAGCGCGGGCTACGGCATGTTCCTGCACACCAGCGCGCCGGTCACCTGCGACTTCGGCCACAGCTTTAGCGGGAAGAACGCCCTGATGTCCGGCGATGACGAGCTGGACCTCTTCGTCTTTCTCGGAAATCCGGAGGAAGTCCTTGGCGAATACACCAAGCTAACAGGCAGATCGCCCGTGCCGCCGCTCTGGTCGTTCGGGCTGTGGATGAGCCGCTGCACCTATCTGAGCGAGGAACAGGTGCGCGACGTCGCCGGGAAAATGCGCTCTAACAAAATTCCGTGCGATGTGCTGCACCTCGACACCGGCTGGTTCGAGACGGATTGGCGTTGCGATTACAAGTTCTCCAAAACTCGCTTCCCGGAGCCCGCGAAAATGATCACGGATCTGAAAAACGACGGCTTCCATGTTTCACTCTGGCAGCTTCCCTACTTCGTGCCGAAGAACGATCTGTTTCCTGAAATCGTTTCCAAAGGACTCGACGTCCGCGATCCGAATGGCAACCTGCCCGCGGAGGACGCCGTGCTCGATTACTCGAATCCCGCAACGGTGGAGTGGATTCAGGAAAAGATCTCCGGCCTGCTGAAAACGGGAGTCGGAGCCATCAAGGTGGATTTCGGCGAAGCCGCTCCGCTCAACGGCATCTATGCTTCGGGCCGCAGCGGATTCTACGAGCACAATCTCTATCCGCTCCGCTACAACAAGGCCATCGCCGAGATCACCCGCAAGACCACCGGCGAGAACATCATCTGGGCGCGCAGCGCCTGGGCCGGCAGCCAGCGCTACCCGCTCCATTGGGGCGGCGACGCCGAGGCGACGGACAGCGGCATGGCCGCCGAACTGCGTGGCGGGCTTTCCTTCGGCCTTAGCGGGTTTTCCTTCTGGAGCCACGATGCGGGTGGCTTCGTCGGCAAGGCCAGCGAGGACCTCTACCTCCGTTGGCTGGCGTTCAGCACGCTCACCTCGCACAGCCGCTGCCATGGCATGGCCTCGAAAGAGCCGTGGTTCTACAGCCCGGAATTCATGGAGAAATTCCGCAAAATCGTGGAAACGCGCTACCGTCTGATGCCCTACCTCTGGGCCCAGGCCCACGACAGTTCGGCGCGCGGAATCCCGATGCTGCGCAGCCTTTTCTTTGAATTCCCCGGAGACCCCGGCTCGTGGAAGGTGGATGACGAATATCTGCTAGGTTCGTCCCTTCTCGTCGCGCCATTGATGCACGAAGGCACGAAGCAACGCTCCGTCTATCTGCCGCCAGGCCGCTGGACGGACTATCAGACCGGCACGGTCTATCAGGGCGGCTGGCAGGAAATCACCGCCGCGGATCTGCCGGTGGTGCTGCTCGTCCGGGACGGCAGCGTGATCCCGCACATCGGGCTGGCGCAATCCACTTCACAGATGGATTGGTCGAAGCTGGAGCTGGCGGTTTATGGTGCCGATCCGGCCGCGACCACAGGATTGGTGGCATTGCCGGATTCCAAGGAGGCGGTGAAGATCGGCCTCGTTCGTGATGGCGCTTCTTGGAAACCGGCCGCAAACCCTCTCGACAGCAAGGTTTCCTGGAGCATCCGCGCCGTCGGTGCCCCCTGACGGGAACGCGCCGCGCCGGGCTTTACACAAGGGATTCCATCGCGCAACATGTTACTAATGAGAGGGGCGTTACTTTTGTTGGCATGGGTGATGGTTTCTTGGCTGCCCGCGCTGGCTCGCGAGCCGATCACCAATATCGCCGGCATTCGCGCGCTCACTCCCGAGGAGTCCAAATCCGGGTTGCCCGTCAACATTCGTGGCGTGGTCACATTTTCCAATCAGAAGGCTATCACCATGTTCATCCACGATGGCACGAATGGCATTTTCGTGGATCAGAGGGATATGGAAGTTCAAGGTCTAGCAGTATGGCCCGAGCTTGGTGATCAGGTGGAAGTTTCAGGGATCACTGGAAATGGCATCTTCGCTCCCATCATCCGTGGTAATTTGGCGATCACGATCATTTCGAAGGGAGCTCTGCCGGCTCCCAGAGTTGTCGATGGATTGGAACTCGCAAAACCCGGGCTCGATTGCGACTGGGTGACGGTGGAAGCTTACGTGACGAATGTCATGATGAATGGAGAGAATCTGGTGATCCAGTGTCGTGCGGGTTCTTGCGACTTCCATGTGCTGATCGAAGGTCCCTTGCCTCCGGACCAGGTTGCGCTGTGGGATATGCCGGATCGAAGTGTGCGTATCCGGGGCGTTGTGGCCACGGTTTTCAACACCAATCGTCAGTTGACGCGACGGTTCCTGAGGGTCAGTTCACTAGCGGATGTCGTGCTATTGCCATCCACCGAACCCCCACAGGAAGTGCGTCTGGTGGGTTCGTCCCAATTGTTGCGCTTGGACGGTCCCGGGCCGAACGAGCGGGTAAAGGTCCAGGGCGTGGTGACTTTCGACATGCCGGGGCGCGGCGTGTTTCTGCGGACGGATGGAGGCGGACTGTGGGTTCAGACCGCGCGAGCTCCCCAAACTCGTCCCGGAGATGTGGTGGAAGTCGAAGGAAGGCCGCGATCCGGCACAATGAGGCCGTTCATCCACGCGTCCGTGGTTCGTGTGATGAGCCGACTTCAAGCGCCGGCACCGATCAACCGGCGAGCGGTGGAGTTGCTTGACGCGCGCTTTGACTCCGAACTCGTATCCACCGAGGCAGAACTGCTCAACATCTTCCGTGGGGCCGATGGCACCACCTTCGAGTTGCGCGATGGTCCGGTGGTTTTCCGAGGCTGGCTGGATCTGGCGAACGGCCTGCCGCCAGGTCTTCTGCGAGGTTCAAAAGTGAAAGTCTCCGGCATCGCCCAAATCACCGCATTGGCGGAGTACACTCCGATGCAAGTGGAGGACAAGCTGCTGCTCCGACTCCGTGCTCCGTCGGACCTCCTGTTGCTCTGGCCTCCTCCATGGTGGACGCCGCAGCGCATGGCATGGGCTTTTGCAGCCATCCTCGCCCTCCTGGTTGCGATCTATCAGCGTTCTCGCCTCCGCCGAAAGCGCAAGCAGGAATCCCAGCGCAGGTCCTTCGATGCCGTACTTGCGGAGCGGGGCCGCTTTGCACGTGATATTCACGATTCACTCGCGCAGGGACTCACCTCCATTTCGTTGCAACTCGAGTGCGTGCGCAACCAGATCACCGACTCGCCTTCGCAAGCTTCCATCCATCTGGAAACCGCCCGTGGGTTGGTTCGCGACAGCATGCGCGAGGCCCGGCGCACCATTTGGAATCTCCGTCCGCTCGCTTTGGGGGAGGCCGACCTGGCCTCCGCTCTCCAGAAATACGCTGCCGACCTCACCCGCGATACCGAGGTTTCCTGTCAGCAGCAGATCGAGGGCTCACCACGCCCCTTGCCGCAGGAATACGAAAATGCTTTGTTACGCATCGGACAGGAATCCCTCACCAATGCCGTGCGTCATGCCGCGCCGCAGCGCATTCTGGTACGCCTGCGCTTCGGGGACGGCTGGGTGACCTTGGTCGTCAAGGACGACGGTCGTGGATTTGATGTCGCCGACCGCTTGGGAAAAGGCTATGGCCTGACTGGTATGCGGGAACGTGTTGAATCGTTGGGTGGAAGCCTGTCCATCGACAGCCGCGGCACCGAGGGCACAGAAGTATCTGTTACTTTTCCAATATGAAACAAACCATCAGAATATTCCTTGCGGACGACCATCCGGCGCTTAGGGCCGGTCTTGCCGCAATTCTCAACGCACAGCCTGACTTCAAGGTCGTCGGTGAGGCGGGGGGTGGCCGCGAGACACTTGAATCCGAAGTGGAGGCCGATATTTACATTGTCGATCTCCGGATGCCTGACGGCGACGGTGTTCATGTGATCCGCGGATTGATAGCAAAGGACCCCGCAAGCAAGGTGCTGGTGCTGACCACCTTTGACAATGAGGAGGATGTCTTCCGCGCGCTGGAAGCCGGGGCTCGCGGTTATCTGCTGAAAGACACAACCACCGAAGAGCTGGTGACAGCCCTTCGTCAGGTGCATGCGGGGGAGCGATACATGCCGCATGCCATCGCCTCACGTCTAGCCGATCGTCTCGTCCGGCCGACCCTCACCCCACGGGAGCTGGATGTGCTGCGTCTCGTGGCCAAGGGCCGGACGAACAAGGAACTCGCATCCGCCATGTTTGTTTCGGAGGAAACCGTGAAGAGCCACATGAAGGCTCTATTCCAGAAGCTCGGCGTTCATGACCGCGCCGAGGCGGTTTCGGTTTCCCTGAAACGCGGGATCATCCGAATTTGATCGGTCGCTTCCTCCCTGATTCGGGGGAGGGAAAAATCCCGAACCTGCCATATGGTCGGACAGGATCGGATTCGATAGGTTCAATCAGCTCGTTGAGACCCCAATCCGCCCGTCGAGCGTTTCCACGGGTGGTTGATCGACAGTCTTATCAAGCAAAACCCAGTTAGTTCGTATGATGTATTTTCCAGCTTGCCGCTTTGTTCCCCGTCTCGCCGCGTTCCTCGCAGCCCTCGCCTTGTTAGGGGCCTCCGCCAATGAAACGGCTAGAGTGGTTTCCGCCGATCTGAAGGAAATGAAGGGTCCGCTCAATACCATGTTCAAGCGCTGCGTCGGCGCGGGTCGAGCGAACGAAGGATTGCGTGCCGACTGGCAGCGGCAACTGTCTGTTGTACGGCGCGAATGCGGCTTCGAATACATCCGCATGCATGGCCTATTCTGCGATGACATGGGTGTTTACCGTGAGGTCAACGGCAAGCCGGAATACAACTGGCAGTACATCGACGAGCTTTTCGATTTCCTCCAAAGCATCGGCATGAAACCGTTTGTGGAACTCGGCTTCATGCCCGGGGGATTGGCCAGCGGTTCCAAGACGATCTTCTGGTGGAAGGGCAACGTAACTCCTCCAAAGGACTATGCAAAATGGGAAGCGTTGACCGCCGCCTTTGTGGGGCATTGCACCGAACGATATGGGTCCGACGAGGTGCGCTCGTGGTATTTTGAAGTCTGGAACGAGCCGAATCTCGACGGTTTCTGGATGGGTAATCCCGAGAAGAAGTCCTTTCAAGAGTGGGCACCCGGCGCTCGTGCCGAATACTTCAAACTCTACGCCGCCACGGCGCGCGCCGTGAAATCCGTTGACCCGGCCTATCGCACCGGCGGCCCCGCTACGGCAGGTTGCGGATGGATCCCGGAGTTTATTGAGTTCTGCGAAACCAATCATGCCCCCGTGGATTTCGTCTCCACGCATACTTACGGAGTGGAGAGCGGATTCCTGGACGAGACCGGCACCGCCGGCACGGCTCTTTCTCTCAATCCGAATTCGATCTTCGGCGAGGTAAAGGAAGTGCGCCAGGTCATCGCCAAATCTACAACGCCCAAGCTGGAACTCCACTTCACCGAATGGAGCAGTTCCTACACGCCGTCCGATCCTTTTCACGACAGTTATCACAGCGCTGCCTACATCCTGGACAAGCTCAAGAACTGTGGCGACGCCGCGCAGTCGATGTCCTACTGGACGTTCACGGATATTTTCGAGGAGTCCGCTCCGCGCTGGGAGGCGTTCCACGGCGGCTTCGGCCTGATGAACTATCAGGACATCAAGAAACCCGCGTATTTCGCCTATCAATTTCTGAACCGCCTCGGCGCGACGGAACTGAAGAGCAGCGATCCTTCGTCGTGGGTTTGCACTGACGCTTCCGGCGGCGTGCAGGCGTTGATCTGGGATTTCACCAACACCTTTCCGGGCAAGAACATGATCAACCAAGTCTTCTACAAACGCGATCTGCCCGCACAGCCAAAAGGCGGGATTGAGCTCAACCTGTCGAGCTTGCCGCCTGGCAAATATCAGATGGAAACCTACAAAGTCGGCTACCGCGTCAATGATGCATGCGCGACCTACAGGGATCTGGGCGCGCCCGCGCAACTCACCAAGGATCACGTCTCTAAAATCAAATCCGAAAACAGCGGCGCGCCTGTGGATGTCCGCTCGGTGGAGATCGGAGCCGACGGGAAATTCGCGTCGAAGTTCGATCTTCGTGAAAACGATGCCGTGCTGATCACGTTCAAGCCGCTGCATTGAAAGTCGCGGCGATCACGCGACTGCCTTCTGATCCTGACGCGACCACCGCTTCACCACCTCCATTTCCGCACTACCTTGAACTCAAGCATGAGAATCCCTAAATACCGACTAACCGAAATGTTAGCCGCGATCTTTTCCGTCGCGCTGTCATTCTCACCCATTTCCATCGATGCTGCC
>JBDTNJ010000435.1:0-3306 GCA_039933825.1 Luteolibacter sp. | reverse complement strand
CCCCCACTCACGAAACTGGGACTCGCATTGTAAGAAATGGTTCCGTAAGAGCCGGTGGTTCCGTATTCAAAATACGGCCTGACGGGTTCCCCGTTCATTGCGTTGATGGTGCCGGAGACTGTCGACATGTTTGAGGTGATGGCTGTAGCGTTGGTGGTGGTGACGTCGGGCTTCGGGCCAGTGGTGAATGAAATGGCTGAACCGGTCGTTGTACCTTGAGCGTTCACCGCCTTCCACCGATAGTAGTATATCGTGTTAGGATTCAGGTTGGAAATCTCCGCAGTAATGGCCCTAGTGCTGTTCGTTTCCTGAGTGCCTGGTATCGTGATTTGAGTTCCATAGCTCGTGGATGTTCCATATTCCACGGTGGTGGTGGCTATTGAGCTCCCTGAAAAGACATAGCCGGTCACCGTCGCTCCACTGTAATTCACGTTCTGAGAATTAGAGAAGATCGTGGGTGTGGTGGCAGCAGCCAAGGTGGTGAATGTTCGATCCGCGCCATAATAGACGTTCGAGCTATCGAAAGCGGACCAGACTTTGATCCGGTAGTGATACAGCGTGGCGGGTGCCAGTCGATACGTGCCGATTGCGGGGTATTCAATGGTCGTGCCCGAAATCGTGACGGTGTTTGTTCCGCTGGTTGAGCTATCCACCCAATAGACAGGAGGAGAAAGCTCGTTTCCGTAGGACGTGGCTATTCCATACTCAAAAGCGCAAAGCCAGTATCCAACACCATTGGCGTTCACGGTACCTTTCATCGTCGCATTCAGATCAGTCACGTTGCTTGCTGCGACGGTGGCTACTGTGGGAGCGGCTAGCGAAAACATGGTTTGCAGTGCAAACAGAAGGCATGCGGCTAGAATGATTCGAGTGGATGATTTTTTCATGTTAGCGGTGAGGGGATCGCACTTTGAGTGGCCGTCCCTCACTTTCTTGATGCGCGTTGCCCTGTGGTGTCCGGACTTTCCTTAACCTCTCCATGCGGAAAAATTGCGACCGTCCGGGGAGCGGCCCACGCAGAGTGGGGAAGGTGGATTATTTTCCAATCAAAAACACATCGATAAAAAACCACAGAATCATTGCTGCGCCGATCGCGATCTTGAATCCCATTCCGGCCACCGTTCCTACTACTGAACCGACACCGGAAATCGCCGCATGACGGGTTTGTTTCCGCGCAAACCCGATTTCACACACAAACGCGCCGATCAGCGGGCCCAGCAACAAGCCGAACGGCAGGAAAAACATCCCCACGATGCTTCCGACCAGCGCACCCACTGCGCCCCAGCGCGTCCCTCCGAACCACTTCGAGCCGGCGGCCCCGCTGAGAATTTCGAACGTTTGGGAAATCGCCATGAGGAGTGCGAGCACGACGAATGACCACCACTGCAATCCGGAGTTTTTTCCCAGCATCAGCCAGTGGGCCACTGCGGCGATCAATAGAATTAGATGTCCCGGCAACACCGGTAGAATACACCCGATCGCCCCGGCGATTAGCAGGCAGATCGTGACGAACCACGCGGCTCCTGTTCCCACCTCACCCCAAATTGCGCTTGATTGGATAGCATCCCACACGCCTTCGTTACTACTTCAGTTTCACCGCTGCCGCAACCCTCTCCCCGAAATTCGCGGTTCTGATGAATTTCAAATTCCTTTCTTTGACATGATGGAATTTTTTGCTAGGGTAACTGCTGGCTCTCGCCATTGGAACAACTCAGTCAAAAACCATGAAAACAAAATTTTGGATATCATTCCTCGCCGCACCGTTCACTTTCGCTTCTTGTGATGCAAATAAAACGGTCACCGAGAAAATGGACGCCGGTAAGGACAAAATCGCTGAAGGCGTGAAGGAAGTCGCCGATGCGGCCAAGGACAAGGCTAACGAAAAGATTGATCAGGCCCGTGCGGACGCAAAGACCGCCATGGACAAGGTTGCAGATAAAATGGAGAAGGCTGGCGATGCGGCCAAAGAGAAGATGGCAAAGGCCGGCGAAGCAGCGGATGCCGCCGTGGACCAAGCCAAAGAAAAGATGAATGCCGCAGCTGACGAAGCCAAAGAAGCCGTGAAAGATGCGGTCGAAGAACCCAAGGAGGAAATACCCGCGAAATAACCATGTTAATTCCCGCTGCCAAGTGTATTGGCGACAGTGGATCGCCGATGCCCGTCAAACGGGCGTCGGTTTTTTTGTTCCACTTGTTCCGGACTGCATCTTGAAGTCCTTGATTATGCCCCGAACAGTGCGAATTTGAAGGCGTGGTTGTGAAAGAAAAACTTCGGGATCCATGGTTATTGGCTGTTTGGCCGGGAATGGGTGGGGTGGCCATCAGTGCTGGATATTATCTGATGGCCAAGCTTGGAATGCACCTGCTGATTGAGTTTCCTGCGGGCGAAATTTTTGATCTCGAACAAATCAATGTGAAGGATGGGCTGATCACTTCCCGGCGTTTGCCCAGAAGCAGACTCTTTCTCTGGAACGACCCAAAAGGAGAGCACGATATCATCCTTTTCATCGGCGAGGCACAACCGCCTTCACGGGGGGCGGCGTTCTGCCGTAGGCTCATCGAGCATGTCGAAAGTCTCGGCGTTGCCAGGGTTTTCACATTTGCGGCCATGGCCACCCAAATGCGACCGGGGGACGATTCCACCGTCTTCGGTGCGGCCATCGATCGCGAAACTCTCGATCGATTCAAACACCTCGGCATGCGTGTCTTGGACAACGGTAAGATCAGCGGGCTCAACGGCGTTCTGCTTGGTGTGGCTGCCAATGCAGGAATGACCGGGGGTTGCTTTCTCGGTGAAATCCCCGGCGTTTTCGCCCAGATCCCATTCCCGAAAGCCTCGCTGGCCGTTCTTGAACGCTTCACCCATGTCGCAGGAATTGAAATCGACTACTCCGAGCTGCGTGCCCACGCGAAGGCCGTTGATGACACATTGGTGGACTTCATGAATCGGATAGAACGAAGCGACAAGGAAGCGGACGCACTGGCCGAAAGCCCCCCCGAAGTCCACCAGGAAGAGCCCTCGCCGCGTCCTGCGAGCCGCGAGCGGCAACTCATCGAACGGCGATTCGATGAAACGCGCAGGGATCGATCACTTGCTTACGGGCTCAAGCAGGAACTCGATCGCTTGGGGGTTTTCGGTGAATATGAAGACCGTTTTTTGGATTTATTCAAGGAACCTGAATGATTGTCAGGTTATCAGATCCCTTCTACTCAGCGGACCAGCCGTTTTCGATTGAATTTTCAGTCAGTCTTCGCAGAAAATCCCAGTCGAGTGATGAAACGCATTTTACTGGTAGATGATCATCC
>JBDTNJ010000434.1:0-9446 GCA_039933825.1 Luteolibacter sp. | reverse complement strand
AAATTAGACACATGACCCCGACCTCATTCGAGGCGTTGCCACTGGCTGCGCCCCTGCATCGCGTTTTGCGCGAACTTGAATACACCACTCCTTCGCCCGTCCAGGCGCAAGCCATTCCACTCCTGCTTCAGGGCCGCGATATCCTTGGATGCGCCCAGACCGGCACCGGAAAAACCGCCAGCTTCGCGCTGCCGATCCTCCATGCCTTGCATGAAAATCCCAAGCAGATGCGGCCGAAAACCTGCCGCACGCTGGTTCTCGCACCTACTCGTGAACTTGCCGGCCAAGTCGGCAAAAGCTTCTCCACCTACGGCGCGCACATCCGTTTCAAGCAGACGCTCATCTACGGCGGCGTCGGCCAAAACCCGCAAATCTCCGCCATGCGCGGTGGTGTGGATGTGCTCGTGGCAACTCCCGGACGCTTGCTCGATCTCATCGACCAACGTTGCGTGGATCTATCCGCTGTCGAGTTCTTCGTTCTCGATGAAGTGGACCGCATGCTCGACATGGGATTCCACCGCGACGTAAAACGCATCGTTTCCATGCTCCCGGCCAAGCGCCAGTCGTTGTTCTTCTCCGCCACCCTCGCACCTAACATTGTAGAGCTCGCGCAGATGATCTTGCAGAATCCGGCCCGCGTCAGCATCGCTCCGGAAACGACCACCGCCGAGCGCGTGGACCAGAAGGTTTGTTTCGTGGACCGCGAGAACAAGAAGCCGCTTCTCGAACTGCTACTCGCCCAACAGGCGAAAGCTGAGGTTGGAAAACTGACGATTGTCTTCAGCCGCACCAAACACGGTGCTAACAAGCTTGCGAAGGCCCTCTGCGCTGCGGGTTTTCCTGCGGATGCCATTCATGGCAACAAGTCCCAGGCTCAACGCGAAAAGGCGCTCGAAAAATTTAAGAAAGGCCTCACACCCGTGCTCGTCGCCACCGACGTCGCGGCTCGTGGCGTGGACGTAAAAGACGTCGGTCTCGTGGTGAATTATGATTTACCAAACGAACCAGAAGCCTACGTCCACCGCATCGGCCGCACCGGTCGTGCGGGTGCGGAAGGCCGTGCTGTTTCGTTCTGCGCGGAAGACGAGCGCGAGTTCCTCCGTGAAATCGAAAAAGTGATCAAAACGGCCATTCCCCGCTGGGATGACCACGCCTGGCATGACGAGTCGCTGGCCGATCGTCATCTCCGCATGAGAACCGGCGGCGGCATGGTCCAAGGCGGTGGAAACCGCGGCGGCGGTCGCCAAGGCGGCGGCGGCGGCGGAAATCGTGCCGGCAACGGTGGTGGTGGTGGCCGATACAGCGGCGGTGGTGGAACTAGTGGCGAAGGCCGCGATTACAGCAACGCCTCACGCGGCAATAACCGACGTCGTCCCGCTTCCCGCTAGCCGATCCTATTCTCATCAAGCGTGGTGGTTTCCCTGAATGGAAGTCACCACGCTTTTTTGTTTCACTCAGCGGTGGCGGGGGATGGGATGATAGATTCAGAGGGGTCTCGGCAGCATGTTCAATTCTGCCCGGCTTCTTTCAGTGCATTCGCTAACGCATCCGCATTGTTTTCCTGGATGTCATTGTGTCGCCCACCAGGGATTTCCTTGAGACTAACGATACTTTTCTGTTGGGCGGCAAGAGTCCGGCTCATCGTCACTGGGATGACTTCATCAGTGGTTCCGTGTAGAATGACGACCTTGCCCGGGCCACGCGCCGCGAGTTCTGCTAGGCGGGCGGAGTTATCAAACCGATGCCACACGAGAAATCCAAGTGGGACGCCGATCACTTGGCGCGTCATGTCCATGGTGCTGGTGAATGGCGCGATCAGCACACCGCGCTGGATTTTGAATTCCGACGCCGCGATCAAACAGGCAGCCCCTCCCAAACTGTGGCCGAAAAACCGCAAGCGCCGCGAATCCGGATGCTCAGTCCAACCGATTTCCCGACATGCCAACGGCACCACTTGATCTATTGAGTCACGGATGCGCCCGGGTGAGGGCGCGCCCTCGCAATCGCCGTAACCGGGGAAATCGACTAGCAACCATGCATCCTCGCGCGGTGCGTAGGCTTCCAGCCATTTGAACCAGTCGAGCGCCACCGTACCATTGCCGCCGCAGACGATCCACAGGTTCCGCGGTGATTTCAGATTCCCTTGGAGAAACGCGCGCTGTTTGCCTTGGAATGTCCGGAAATCAATGGGTCTGCCGTGCGTTTCCTGCTGCCAAAAAGTCGTGGTTCCAGCGGCGTAAGGACGCGGGAAATAAATCAGCTTTGATTGGCAGCCCACTAGAAAAACCATGGGAACTAACGCGATGATGAGCAAAATCCGAATCACTCGCATCAGAATCCCTAATCTGGTGGGGCGAGGGGTTTTTTCTGGCGTTTCCATAAGTTGACCGCCCGACGGAGGTTTATCCGAAAGTGGTCCGCACAGGGAACCGCGCGGACCACTCGGGATTCGTTTCGTGATAGGTTAGACCCTTGCCAGCTTGCTCACGTCCCAAGCAGGAAGTCCGAGTTCGGCATTGATTTCGTTAAACTCGGCGACTTCGGCCTCGGTGAACAAAATGCCGCCTGCTTCATCGGAGCGTTTGCGTGCGGCGGCTTCGAGTTGGCCGGGGAGCATCGAGTTATCGTTGCCATGGCCGAGGATGTCTTCGATGACGGCCTTGAGATTCTGCATCTGGTTGCGGCCTTGGGCGAAGTTTCCCCCAGAAAGGGCTTCTGGGTGGATGATCTGGAAGTAAAAGACTGGCGTGTTTTTTTCGTCAGCAGTTGGCATGTGGCGTCCACGGATGGTGGGAAGCGAACCGCCGATCAGGCCACCGAAAATTTCGTTGAGCAGCGACATGCCGTAGCCCTTGTGACCGCCGAAGGGGAGGAGCGCTGCAACTTCGTTAGGGTCGATGGTCGGCTGGCCGTTCGCATCGACGGCGGCACCGGGAGGGAGCATTTTTCCTTCGCGTTTGAGTGCCTGGACGCGGCCCATGGCGACGGTTGAGGTGGCCCAGTCCATCACGATCGGGAAGCCATTCGCTTCCATGCTGGGGATGCCCCATGAATGAGGGTTGGTGCCGAGGGTGGGATATTTGCCACCGAATGGAACGACCTCGGCGAGGGCGGAAGTGCAATTGGTGTAGGCGTAGTAGCCACGCTCGGCAGCTTCCATGACGTAGCCGCCGCCCCAAAGGTAGTGGAAGCAGTTGTCGACCGAGATTTGGGCGATGCCGTATTGGTCGGCGAGTTCGATTGCGCGGTCAATGGCGCGGTAGGCGACGGATTGGCCGAGTTTCTTGTTCGCGTTCCAGCGCTCGGAGGCGGCGAAACGTGAGGGCAAGACTTCGATTTCAGCACCTGGAACGCAACCACCGGTGGCGGAGCCAAGCAAGTGGTCGAGATGGAGGGCCTTCAGAGCGTGGTGGGTGCGGATGCCATGGCGGGCGGCCTCAGCGGCGAGCTTTGCACCTTCATCGGCTTCATCAGCAGTATAGCCTCGGGATTGGTAGGCTTTTGAAACGAGGTCATCATGGTCTTTGCGAGGGATTACGAGGAATTCTGACATGAATTGGATTTGTGGAATGGGTGTGCATTGTGACGGGATGACGAGCAGTGTCGAGTGGGATGGCGATGCAATTTTCAGGATTCTCGTTCTAAAATGAACCGGCCGGGTGATCGGGAGGACGCTTCAAGGGGGGGATGCGCCTTCCGACCACACCGGCCGGCCGTTTTTTGGGGGGAACTGTTGGAATCAGGGATTGTTGCCGTCTGAGAAATTAACCTGCATGGCATTGACCTTAAGCGATCGTCTGACGGGGAAGGTTACCGTCGGGCCTAGCAGCTCAACGCCGTATACGGTCTGGCTGATGAGTGCCAGGGTATAGGTGCCGTCTTTGGTGAGTTTTGAATCCAGCTCAGTGACCGGAATTACGGTGCTGTCGGTTGTGTCGCGATCCATGGGGTAGGCTTTGACGATCGTCCCCGTGACGCCGTTATACTGGCTGCCTTCGTAGAGCATGAGATAGGTGTCGCTGCGTGGATAGAGGTCGTTGAGAAGGATCTCGATTTTTGGCACCTCGAAGCGGATCAGGTCATTATTGGCAATGCCTTTGATCTGGCCAGAGGCGACAGGCCAAACCTGAACGAAGTTGGATGCGATCTGGGTTTGGGTGATGGTTCCATCCGACAAGGCTTGGACAACGAAGTGTTCTTCGCCCAGCGCCTTGGTCGGATCGGTGGCCTTCAAGGAGGAGGCTGGGAACTTGAGGACGGTTTTTCCGTTAGCTGTGAGGTAGCCTGTATATAAGGGTGTATTGGACTGCACTTGTGATGCAACGAGCGTGGTTTGCCCTGTCGGATAGGATGCGATGTGTTGTTCAAATAGAACCTGCGTGGAGGCCAGTGGCAAACCACTGCCGGTGAGCAGTCCGGCCACGGTGACCTCAACCGAAAACGGCTGATCCACACGGGTGCGGGGAACCTTACCGTTGGGGTCGAGGGTGATCACCTTGATGTCAGCGGTTGGCAGGTAGGCGCCGACAAGTTTTTGATCGAGAAGGAAGTCCTGCACGGGGCTTTGTTGCACGGTCCAGAGTTGGAACAGCGCACCACTGGCCTCGAGTGCTAGGGCGGATGAAGCGGCACCGACGGCGGCTACCGGCATGTCCCAGACGACGCCTGTTCCCTGCTGGGTCTGGCGGACGAAATTACTGAAGTTGCTGCTTTGGGAAAAAGCGCTAACCGTAGATAGGGCAAGAAACAGGCTGAGGATTTTCATCGTTTTGTAATGGTTTGTGGTTCAGCGGCGAGGCGGACTGAAATCGGGCCGCTTTGATGGACGGCGACGACGATCTTGTCCTGTTTGGCCCAAAAGCTGACGCGCTCGGCAGGGAGTGGCACATTGCCGGCCGCTTGATCGAAGCTCACTTCGTTGGTGGTGATCCAACTGCGGTTGATGGTAATGAAGTCGATGAAGGTGAGTAAATTGCCAACAGGTTTCACATCCACGCGTGACTTCATCGCCTCGGGCAGGAATATGACGGCGCCCTTGGGGATGAGGGTCCAATTTTTCCCGTCGTGAAGAATCATGGACTGCTTGATGATCGATTGATTGGCCGGGGTGGTGACCTTGGCTTCACCTGCTGCGGGTTTTGGCAGCTGGATCATCGGGTTGTTCTGCTGGAGTTTCGCCAATGCCGCAGGAGTGATGCGAGCGACAATGGGACTGTCTGCGAGGCTGCTCGTAACCAGAGCGCAAAGGATCAGTGCGGTTTTCATTGGGGGATTGGTTAGGGTTTATTGAAAGGTGACCAGCAGCACGAGGTCCTGCATGTCGAAGTAAGTGGTTCCGGGGGCTGCGGTGGAGCATTCCCAAAGGACGATCAGATCACGGCTGCCGATCTTGATTTTACCGCTGCCGTCGATGTAAGGGGAAAGGAAGCTCTTAGCGCTGGCCTGGTCGTAGGCCGGAGCATAGCTGGGAGCCCTGTCGCCATTTTTCAACACGACCACGTATGGATCGGACGAGCTTGTGGTATGCAGTGTAAACCAGGAGGATCCGCTCCAGCCCCGACCACCGAAATTGATCTTGTCGTTCGTGTTAACTGTCGTGTCTACGAGGATGCTCGTTGGAACTACCGACGTGCCGATACCGTAAAAAAATCGGGTGAAGGCACTTCCGTTCTTGGACCATGAACCTTCGCAGGGGAGAAGCGTGGAGCCGGATTGGAAGGCAACTCCCAGTGTCCGAACCCGCATTTTCAGTGTGGATTTTGGAGTGATGGTTCCGGTGCTGCCGACATCGACGATGTCTGTGACGACGGGGTTTGGGTAGGCGATTTGCCAACCGAGTTGCGAACGGGCACCAATACGGAGTACAGTGCGATCGACGGTGAGCGATCCAGTCGGAATCGCGCTTGCTGCAAAAGTGGAGTTGATAATGCAAAGGCACGCGAGCATGCCGATCATCAAACGTCCACCACGGGGGGAGTGGGAGTGTTTCATGGGGGTGGGGGGATGTTAGCTCTTGCGAACTGACGCCGTCATTGAAAACCGCAAACTGCCGAAAATCAAGAATCCTGATGTAATCTACGCGATTGCGTGGGGGAATCATTGGGAGGTGTGGTCCGATTGATAGGTTTGTAAATCGTTTATTACCAATGATTTATAATACATGTAAAAAATCCCCACCGCGCCCGAAACGAGCATGGTGAGGATGGATAGATAATTAATATTTCCCAAGTAAACTGATCTCGTGAGAAAATCAGCGGTCCAGAATCGAGTTCCAATGCTCCAGATTGTCCTTTTGCGCTTCGAAAAGCGCGGTGGTGTCTTCGTGGATAGTGATTGAGGTGATCTTATCGCCCTTGGCGATTTTGTTCACTACGTCTTGGCCGGTGATGACCTCGCCGAAGACCGCATGTTTGCCATCGAGGTGGGGAGTTGGCAGATGGGTGACAAAGAACTGGCTGCCATTGGTGTTAGGTCCGGCGTTGGCCATGGAGAAAATCCCGGCCTTATCGTGCTTGAGCGAGCGGTCGATCTCATCGGCAAACTTGTAACCGGGGCCGCCGGAGCCTGTGCCAGTAGGGTCTCCACCTTGAATCATGAAATTGGCGATGACCCGGTGAAAGGCAACGCCGTTGTAGTAACCGCGCTTGGCGAGGTTCAGGAAATTGGCGCTCGTGACCGGAACCTGGGAGGCGAAGATCCTTGCGTTAACGTCGCCAGCGGTGGTGTGGAGTGTGATTTTAATGTCAGACATGGGCGGCAGATAACACCGGAATTTCGTGTCTGCCAACTCAAGCGTTTGCAATCACCCACCGGTATTCCTCGGCGATCTGTTCTTCGACCGGGCGCTGGAGTCCGGCGGGGAGGACGGCCCAGGTGTAGGTTTCGATTTCGTAGTGGTGGCAGGCGTCCGGATTTTCCCTGCGCCAGGCGAGGACTTCTCGGGTTTGATCGCTGGTAGAGCGGAGAGGAGGGGCGGGTTCGGCATCGAGGGGGATGTGAAAGTGGATGCGCATTTCCTCAAAACCGGCAGGATCGCAGTCTCCGTTTTCCGCAGCGGCGAAGAACAACGGCAGATCGGCGAAACGGGTGATGGTGCCGTCCATGCTCCGCAGCAGGGCCTGATGAAAATAGACGGGTTCGTCGAACGGGCGGATGGCAGCGAGCGCCGCCGGGTCTCGGGGATCGAGCGCGAGCGCACTGGAGAGATGGATTTTCGAAATGCGGATGGCGGCCCGGGTCAGGGCGTCGAGGGCGGATCGTGCGGCGTCGTATTCCAATGCGAAGTGGCAGGCATCGTAGTTCACTCCGATGCGTTTGCGGATGATCTCCGATTGCCCTGAGGCGGCGTGGAGGCGTTCGAAAAAGGCGAGAGTTTCCGCAGTGTTTTCAAAATGCCCGAGCGGCTCCGGTTCCAGGCCCAGGTGGAAATCGTGGCCGGTTTCCTCAGCGAGCACTTCGAGCCACGCGGCGAGTTCGATGAGGTTCTCTAGGATACGCGCCTCATCCGCGCGGAAGGTTTTGTGGGAGCCGGGCAGTGTGGAGACCGAGGCACCAGTGCCGGGTCTGGCGATGACAGATAGAATATTGAAAAGATCCTTGGTGTAGTCCAGCCGCGCGCGGTCGCTCCAATCCGGCATGAACACCTTTTCCTTCACCCGCGTGCCGTGGAAGCTGCCGTAGGGGAAGCCGTTGATGGTGAAAACATAGGTGTTCGTGTTCTCCAGCCATTGCTTGAATTTTGCGAGATTCCCCCTTTCCAACAGTTCCCGCGCGGCAATGGCGGAGAGACGCAGGCCGATGGCGAAGGGCTGGCCCGGCTTCAGCGTGCCGGATTTCACCAAGAGATCCCTTACTGATAGAACGTGGATTTCCAGCACTTCGCAGGTTTGATCCCAGGTCTCCGCCGGGTGGATGTTCGTACAGTAGGAGAGGTGGGTGGAGAAGATTTTCAAAGTGTGCGGATCGGGTTCTTGCTGAGATCTTGTCGCGGAAAATTCCGCAATTCACAACTTTTCATATGCTTCCCACCAACCTTCCGCTGCTTTCGCATCTGGCTCTCCATCGGCAATCACCAGGCGGTAGCGTGAGATGTATTTTTGCCCGGCGACGATTTCCATGCCGCCGGCCTGTTGGGGCGCGTAGCAGAAAAATGGCTCAGTGGGGTGGGCGCGGATCGGCTGGGGGAATCGGAAATTCTGCGGATGGCAGAGGATCGTCAGGCCGCAGGTCCCTCCATCGAGCTTGCCGCCGATCCAGCACCATTTCTCGCGCGAGCTGTTCACTTTCGTGCGGTCGGTGAGGCCGGATGCGGTCAGGAAATGGCATTGATCCACTCCGTTCCAAGCGGCGTTCCCTCGGAATCCGAGTCCGCCGTAGTGATATTCTGGCAGCTTGAGTGGCGAGTCAGTAGCGCAGTTCTGAGTGGAGGTAAGGTCGATGACGTAGGTGCCGCCGCTGGTAGAAACGGTGACGTCCCAGGTTTCGAGCAGGACGACCTTCCCCGGATTTACGGTGAGATCGACGAATCGGTGCCGCGCTTGAAATCCCGCCTTTCCGTCGTTTTGCCAAACCTTATCCAGTGCGACGAATTCCACGCGGCCAGTTTCCGCGCCCATGTTCCAAAAATCGGGCGTGCGCCCCTCGAACTCGGTTTTTGTCCATGATTCCCAGACGCCATGGTGGTGAAGATGAATCACCGCGAAATCATCCGTGATGATGCGGCCGGCGGGGGTGTGAATAGACTGGATATAGCCGCCGCGGATGTAGGCCGGCTTGATGTCCGGGCGCGGAAGCTCCCCAGCCGCCCCCTGATAGCGCAGGATTTCCTTGTCGCCAGCGCGAATGACAACCTGCTTTCCCTCAAGGACCGCAGTGACTTCATTCACCGCGAAAAGTGCGGAACTCCATGACAGTGAGGCGGCAAGGCAGATTGCGGAGTGTTTCATTCGACCTGATACGCAGCCCCATCGGCGATTTTTCAAGCACGGGAAGGGGACAAAAGAAAAGCGCGCGTTGGATATCCCCCCGGATCTCTCAACGCGCGCTTTTTTCTGGGCCTTTCACCGTTGCCTTGGTCGCTTGATTTCCCCCCGGATCTCAAATCGACTCAAATGTGGCTGAGCTTTTAAGGCTGAAGTTCGTTGGACGCCGGAGCACCCTCAGAACGAATTCAAATTACCTGAAATTCAGGAGAGCGAAAGGAATTTAGGGTCCCATTTCCGGCCAAGTGGTCCCAAAACCGGCCATAAGGGGCAAAATCCGCATTGAATGTCAGGTGAAGTTGGAAATTCAGAAATCGAAGAGACGAATATGGGCTGGAGTGGACCCGTGAGAGTGGCGATGCTGCCGACCAGCAATCGTGTCCGACCTTTTCACCACCCCTGCGGCGCTCCCGAACAAGCCAAACCCTTCCGAGCCACTCGCCGCGCGGATGCGGCCGCGATCGC
>JBDTNJ010000433.1:0-4355 GCA_039933825.1 Luteolibacter sp. | reverse complement strand
ACCCCTATCCCCCATCCCCCTTATATGAAAATGTCCTTTGGATTTTTCGCCGTCATCGGCCTCATTCTTGCGATTCTGGATTCGCAGGCCAATGCGCAGAATCTTCCCGGCTCATTGAGCTTCAGTGTTTCGGGAGCGTTCGAAAATGGAGTTGGGCAAACCAGCAACAGCCTTCTCATTGCAGACAACAACCTCACCGACGGCTACACCGCAGGCATGGACTTGCATGATGCACCTGCCAGTCTGAGCACCAGTGGCCCCGCCGGGTCCGCAGCTTTTCAATGGGGCATGGCCTCCACCTCATCGAGCTACCCACACAGCAGTGCCCTTTGGTTCCAGCCAATCACCAGTAGCAATGTTGCTCCTGGTGAGTCATTCAACATCGGCAGCCTTTTCTATCGAAATGGCACCATCACTTCCAATTCCGGTGCAAGTTCGGTCGATCTCGCCTTGACTCTGAGTTTCTCCAGCCCATCCGGCATTGCCCCTGTTTCCACTGTGTTTACAAGTGACCTGATTAATTCCCCCAACACCAGCGACCCAGTGGCCAGCGCGGATATCGTGTCTCTGCGCAATACCGCTGCTCCACTTAATTTCAAGGATGCTGCTGGAAACCAATACTTCCTTGAGCTCAGCTTCAAGGTCGATCAAACCACCATCGACGGGACGCTTTCCACACCCAGTGAATTCCGCGTGTTTGAGGGTGGTCAAGGCCGCGCCGACCTTCTGGGCCGCTTCGTAACCGCCCCTATTCCTGAGCCGTCCACAGCGCTGCTCAGTGTGCTCGGTGCGCTGGCATTCTTCCGCCGCAAGCGCTGAACCCGCCGGTGTTTCGCAGGATTTCGGTAAACCTGAGATTTTTCCAAAAATCCTCTTGCTCCTAGGCTGTCCCACCGATAAACCTCCGCCCCACCCGAAAGGGGCGTTAGCTCAGTTGGTAGAGCACTTGCATGGCATGCAAGGGGTCAGCGGTTCGAATCCGCTACGCTCCACCACTGGAGTGGCGATCACGGGTCGCCATCGCCGCCATCATCGGCGGCACGACGGGCTCCTATTTCGGTAGTCGGAAATTCGATCACACGCTCATCAAACGCCTGCTCGCCGTGGTTCTACTCATCGCTGGCACCAAGCTGATCCTGACGACGTGAAAAAGCCCATCATTCGAAAACGAATACCCATGAAAGTCGGACTCTTCCAACAGCTCGCCGCCCGCATCAAGGAGCGTTGGCATCTTGCCAACGAGTTCCACACTGCGATCTGATCCACGGAACCAGATCGCCGCCTACCAGCGGCTCATCCGGCAAGTGGAGGTGTTCGCCTCCTGGCTGGTGCTTCCTTGGGACGACGATGCCGCAGACCGCTTCGATTCCTTGAAATCCCTCCGTCAGCAAGTCGGCACTCAGGATTTGAAAATTGCCTCCATCTGCCTGGCTCACGATGCCACCCTGCTCACGCGCAACCTCGCCGACTTCAAACCCGTGCCGGGACTACAAATCGAAAACTGGCTGGATTGAAAGCCCACACGATTGACATGAAACCCACCCGCCAATGTCTGTTAGTCGGGACTGACTCCCATAGAGAAGACCGAAAATGTGAATCCGATTGCACTGGTGCCACTCAGTCCTTCGAGATCATGCGGTCGGCGGCGTGATATTGTCCCTTGCCCGCGCCATCGGTCCTGTGCCATGGTTCCGCCATGGATGAAATCATCTTTGAAGTGCAAGAAGACGAGCTGGATGGCGGCTTTGTCGCCACTGCTCTTGGCCACTCCATCGCCAGCCAGGGAGACACCCTCGAGGAGTTGAGAGAAATGGTGCGCGATGCCGTGCGCTGCCACTTCGTCGATGCCGCGCCCGGGCCGATGCCTAAAATTATCCGCCTTCACTTCGTGCGTGACGAGGCGCTGGCCGTATGAAAATCCCCCGCGATCTCAATGCCCCCGAACTCGTCCGCGCATTGCGGGCGCTCGGTTACGAATCGGTGCGGCAGGAGGGTTCTCACATTCGCCTGACGACTACCGTCTGAGGAACCCACCATCTGACCATTCCCCAACATCGCCCGCTCAAACACGAACCCTTCTTGGCGGCGTCCTGAAACCCGTGGCAACCCACCACAAACTAACCGTCGCTGAGTTGCTCGAAAAACTGAAAATCTAATCTTCCGCGTGGACTCTAAAATCTCCATTCAATTCATGCGTCACCCGACTCGATTCCAAAATGTTAATCCGAGAGACCTGACCCCATTCAATCTGACCCCATTCACAGGGCTGTTTCGACAGTTCCTTACTTTCAGAGTCTCAGCTTTACCAATTCCTCCGTTTTACCCGCCCTTCGAACTGACCCCACGGCTGTTTCAGGAGGCCCCCGCCAAAGACAAATTCCTAGCATGAAGGTTTCCTGGTTTCTACATCTGGCAGTTGCGTTGGGATTTGTTTGTACGGAATGCAAAGCAGACCCGTGGCCCAAAGATATCGACGGACAACCGTTGGTGCTTTCGACGGTGGACTACCACAAAAAAACGGTGGACCAACTGGTTACGATATTCATGACCCATCATGATGAAACGGAACAGGTTTGTAAAACTCAGAAAGAAGTTGATGACTGGCACAAACGTCATCCGGGTGCAAATCCGCCGGTCATACTTCACATGGAACAATCGTACACGGCCACTGAACTGATGCGGCGTGGTTCCAAAGCTAAAGCAGCCATTCCAGCCATGATTCAAACACTGGAGACCCCCAACGCAACAGGGAAAGATTGGGCAATCCGGGTCCTTTCCGCCGTGGGGGACGGCTCACCGACAGTTGTGCAGGCGCTGGTCCGTGTACTGCATAAGGACGATATCGGCTATGAGGCGTCCATGGCTCTCATCAATCTGAGTGTGAATAATACGGACGTGCTTCCTGCCGTGATCGCCAAGCTCGCGAGCGATCTCGACTCGCCAAATGCGAAATATTCAACCGGAGTTTTGGAAGGAATTGGAGCTGATTCCCGCGCGGCCGTTCCCGTTTTGATCCAATTGTTGGAGCATAACAATACCTGTGGCCAAGTGGTGAATATTTTATGTAGTCTGGGCGCGGATGCTGCGCCTGCTGTACCGGCCCTGCTCCAACATTATGATCAGTTAAAAGGCGATGAATCTTTTGCGCAACGAAGGTGGGTCGTTATCACGTTCGGTAAAATCGGCCCAGGGGCAAAAGACGCCGTGCCCCTATTGCTAAAAGCCATGCGAACTTCCAGGCCCCTCGATGCGGCGCATGCTCTCTGGCGAATTGACCCACAGTACACCGAACTCGCCGTGCAAACCGCGCGTGGCGAACTCTATCGGGATAACCGCATTCACTGGAATTCGGCTGCCGTCGCAATACTTGGAGAAATCGGTTCGTCGGCCAAGTCCACTGTCCCCCTCTTGCTTCAGGCGCTGGAACCCTCGCCTTACAATGCGCGTTCATTTAATATCGCGTGGACGCTCTGGCGAATTGATCCCGAACAGAAAGCCAAAGTGATAACGGTATTTGAAGACCTTCGCCTGCATCCAGGCTATTTTCCATATCAGGAACTGCCGCTCGATGCGGTGGGGGCTTTGTGGCAAATCCAACCAGAGCGTCGCGACGAATTGCGCCCGGCGATCGTTGCCGGATTGAGAAATAACGAAATGCGGGTTGGCTGGGCAGAAATGAAAACTCTGCAACCTGCGCTGACCGAGATTTCGTCCGATCCGCGTTACTCTGATCTTCATACCGCGGCAGTCCTTGCTCTGCGCCAAATCAACCGGGCACGCGCGGATGAGTGGACTCGCTAACTCCAGATATAGCAACCAAAAGCCAACTCCGCCGATCAATTGTGTTCAATACATAAGGTGGCACAAATGTCGGCGGATCGATCCCAAATAACATAAACGTCCTAAATCCATCCCGTTGACGCAGCGCGGGTGGGGCCTTGATTAGGCGGCGTCTTCGGCTGCGGTCCGGCGCTCGGCGGCGATGAAAGGGGTCGTGAAAGGGGTCGGGTCACGCATTTCAACAAATTCTTTGGGCCAGAAGGCCAGGCTTCGAGTAAAAGAGGAAACCATGAAGCTGAAAAAGCTCTGGCGGAAACTGGTCCGCATGGACTCGGAGCGAGACGCTCCTTGGACGGACTGCGGCGAGACGCCACAGCCACGCCCGCGACGAGGAAAAAGGGAGACATCGAGTTGCTGGAACGCATCGCCAAAGACCCGCAGGCGTTCATTTTGAAACACGGAGCGGCTATCTCCGAATCGCCGTGATCATGATGTGATAACGAAATGAGGCAAACCGCTCTTCATTGGCTTCCCATGGGCACGGCGGATCGGAGTCCCCCGCTCCTTGGGGGCTA
>JBDTNJ010000432.1:0-19261 GCA_039933825.1 Luteolibacter sp. | reverse complement strand
CAAACTGGTCAGGCTGCTGCTACAGCACCGAGCAGCTCAGGTAGAAAATATTCATCACTCAAGCTAAATCCCGGCGTCCCATCGACTTGTGACTCATTCACTTCCACGAATCCCGTTCCACTCTTAATGCACCGGCTAGGCTCCCAATCCATCGTTTACCGCTTCAGAATTGCGGCTTTGCTGCTGTGTTCACGCTGCATCCTCGCACTTGCCTGCGTTTTCCTGCTAGTTTATTCGATTTATATCGGAAACCGGGAGCTGACCTTGATCGGGATTGGCTTAGGTGTGCTGACCACGTTGATTATCATCATTCAGTGGTTGGTTTCCGCCCGCGCCCGGTGCCCTCTCTGTCTCACCCCTGTTCTGGCAAACAAGCATTGCGCAAAACATCGAAACGCCCGGAAATTCCTAGGGAGCCACCGTCTTCGTGTAGCGCTGGCCGTGCTTTTAAAGGGCTCGTTCATTTGCCCGTATTGTCACGAGCCGACATCCGTCGAAGCCCGGCCCAAACGCCCGGCCTATTCGCGGCATTGACAGACCCGCCCGATCCGTCGAGCCTCCGCAGATGAATTTCATTTCGAAATCCTTGCGAGCCATCATCCCGTCAGCGGCCGGGCTGGCTCTTGCAATTACCGTCACCGCCCGCGCCGAAACGGCCCAACCTACCATGCCCGAAACACCATCTGACGTCCAAGCCGCACCTGCTGATGCGGAAAAAACCCCTTCCGGCCTCGCCTCCAAAGTTCTCCAAGCGGGCAAAGGCGAACACAAACCCGCCGCCGCGGATACTGTCACCGTGCATTACTCCGGCTGGACTACCGATGGAAAACTCTTCGACAGCTCAGTGAAACGCGGCCAACCCACGAGTTTTCCGCTCAATGGCGTGATCAAAGGCTGGACTGAAGGCCTGCAACTCATGGTCGAGGGCGAAAAACGCCGCTTCTGGATCCCAGCGAACCTTGCCTACGGCGAAAACCCTGGCGGTGGTCGCCCCGGTGGACTGCTGGTTTTTGATGTCGAACTTTTGAAAATCAAAGCCGCGCCGAAACCACCCGCCGTTCCTACGGATGTGGCCGCCGCGCCTGAAAGCGCTGAAAAGACCGCATCTGGGATCGCTTCCCGCGTGCTCACCAAAGGCAGCGGCACCGTCCACCCAAAATCCACCGATCAGGTGAAAGTTCACTATTCCGGCTGGACCACTGATGGAAAACTCTTCGACAGCTCGGTGATGCGCGACGAGCCGATCGTGTTCCCATTGAATGGCGTGATCCCCGGCTGGACCGAGGGCGTTCAACTCATGGTGGAAGGCGAAAAACGCCGTCTTTGGATTCCTGGAAAACTCGCTTACGGTGAAAGCCCACCTCCGGGCGCACCGGCCGGCACCTTGGTGTTCGACGTCGAGCTTCTCCAAATCGTAAAATGACCCACCGCTGGGTCATGCCTCTCAGCTCGGTATCCGCACTCGCGCTCGCGTCGTGTGCGGATACTCCTACCCAGTCTATCAACGGGTCCTATCATAAGCCTCCAGTCACGGAAGAACGGCAGGCACCCCTTGCAAATGCTGGCGACTTTCCGGTCAAACAGGGACGCGTCACGCGCATCGCCCTGGGTGACTTTTTCCAACGGCAACAAGCCGGACGCGCGTTGATTTTCGACGTGCGTCCTGGTTTCTACTACAGCCTCGGCCATGTCCCCGGAGCGATCAATTGGCCACGTGCCAGGTTTGATTCCGGGCTCGCCACCTACGAGCCGAAAATCCAATCCGCCACCGCCGAGGGGAAACCCGTTTTTCTTTACTGTACCGACCTCGCCTGCCCTGATGCCCTCGCCGTCGCCGAAAAGCTCGCCGCGCGTGGCCATTCGATCGCCGTCCTTCAAGGCGGTTGGGAAGCATGGAAAGCCGGCGAACTCCCGATCGAATAACTTTTCATCAACTCTATCATGTCAGACACCTCATTCAGCAACGTCACCGTCGATACCAAAGCCAACGTTTATTTCGACGGCCGCGTCGTTTCTCACACCGTGCATTTTCCGGACAATACCAAAAAGACCCTCGGCCTAATCTATCCGGGAAAATTCCATTTCGGCACCGCCGCACCTGAGCGCATGGAAATCATCGCCGGCACTTGCGAAGTCGTTTTGGATGGCACCAAGGATGTCTTGTCCATCGAAGCAGGCTCGGACTTCGATGTCGCTGGTAACAGCGGCTTCACCATCTCTGTGGCCGATGGCATCTGCGAATACATCTGCTCGTTTCTTCCTGCCTGATGCCGCACCCGGCGTTCATCCGGAAATTCGCAGGGACCATTTTGGCGGCGTCTTTTCTCAGTTCCTGTGGCATTCGCTTGCCTGATGTTCCCGCCCCAACCCACGCCCGGGGGGGACAAAAGTCCTATGTCTCCAACCAGGGAAAAGATCCAGATCTGCTGGTCTGGCTCATTGCCGATGATCTTCACACAGGAATGGTTTTCGACTATGCTTGGCTGACGGAATCCGGGTTCATTCCACCGACCGGCTTCGGCCACCCGAAATTCGTCACTCTCAGTTGGGGTGATAAAACGGCCTATGTGGAAAAAGGTTTGCACACTCCTTGGAAATTCTTCCGGGCGATCTTTACCCCCACGCCCTCGGTGATGGAGCTGATTCCAGCCAACTGGAACGTCGCCGAAGTCTGCCCGCACCAGCGCATCTGGCGGAAGCTTGTCCCCCGTGAGTGTGGGCAGGACCTCGCCGCGTTCCTAAACGACTGCAGCCGGATGGGAGCTGATGGAAAACCTCAGGTCGCCGGCACATCAAGCTGGGGTAGTGGTGTCTTGCTAGAATCGCGCCATGTTTACTTCGCACCCAGAATGTGCAATACATGGACCTCACAGGCCATTGAATCACTCGGAGGAAAAATCAACCCGTGGCTGGGAATCACTGCGGACGGGGTCATCCGCCAAGCAGAAAAACCCCCGAACGATTTCGAACAGATCTGGTGGGGAAATGGGGAAAAACCCTGAAAAAATATAACAGCATTTAAAAATCTAGGACCCCGTTCTTGTTGAAATGCGTTACCTGACCCGATTCAATTGTGCATAATCCGAAAACCAAGAATAACCCTGTTGCCACATAAACTGCTTCCCTCGGGGAAATTTGATGCTAGCGTTTTGGTTCTCCCCCGGTGACGTGCGTCGCTCGTTTCTGAAGGGAGCCCCACCCCCCACACCGATGAAAAGACCAACCTTGCTGCTACTTGGCAGCGCTACCTTGCTGATCACGCTTTCGACCTGGACTTCAGGAGTCTTGGCGAACGTCACCCACCCCGCGTCCTCCTTCACCCCGGGCCTTGATCCAGGGGAAAGCCTCATCAACAGAACCTGCGTGATCACGCTGGACCCCCGCTACACATCCAAGCAGGTCATTGCCAAAAACGAGAACATCGTAACGGGTCTCAGCGCGATCGATACCGTGGAAGGCGTGCTGGTGCGGATGGACGCCAACTGGCTGGTTCTGAACGAACCCTACTACGAAAACTGGATCCCCACCTCCAAGGTGATCATGATCCACGCGCGAAAATAACCGGAGCCCGACCTTCTCCCCCCTGCCCCACCCGGGGATTTCCGCGTCACTTCTTATCAGGCCAGATGGCTTTGAGCAGGGCGGCGAGACGGTAGCCTGCTTTGGAGATTTCGACCGCAACCACGTCGCGGGATCTAATAGCATAGTCGGCGGGCAGGGTGATGATCCACTCGAAGTGCTCCTCGTGCTTTTCGTCCTTCGGGACAAGGAACCGGTCTCTGGGGGAAATTCCTTCGAAGCATACTTTTGATAGAGAAAGGGTGTCTGTGGCCCACTGTTCGGGCCAGGTGACCACCGGGCCGGTGGCATCCCACTCGGGTTTCGGCGGTGTGTTTTTAATGATGAAAGCCGTAAACTCCTCGCTGCCCGCCTGGTCGCGGGCGGACTTGACCGTTTGAGTATCCCAGTAACCGTGAAGGGGGCTACCGCTGCGTGTTTTGATGTGAAAATTGTTAGCTCCAGCATCCGGCAGACCCTTTGCTCCGGTTTCGGGATTTACGTAATGATCATTCTCATCCACATAACTGCATCCGACATGGAGCGGTTGATGGAGATCCCCGATGAGGTGGGCGACGAGCATGAGGGCTACCCGCTTGTCGATCTTCAGGGAATTCTCAGGTTTATCATCCGGGGCTTGGAGAACCTGGATGCAAACGCGAAGTGTATGAATGATGTCCTGCTTGTTCGTCCCGGTGATGCCGTCGCGATAGGCTTTTTCCTGAAAAGGAATGTCACAGTAATGATAACTGTGGTGCTCCGGGTTGTTCGCGACAAAGTCCTTCATCTCGGTAGAGAGGTATTGTTCGGGCAGCTTCGCCCGATCCGCCCAAGTTGCGGCGCGATCGAGGCCTTCGTCTTTTTTGAGAAGCATGCGAACTTCCCGATCAGCCCGTGTGCCATTCAGGTAATGTTGGGCGATGGTGCCGATCGCCTGATGGCCCGCGTTCCCGTAGCCATGGGCATTTCCCGTGAGCATGAAGCCGGCGGCGGTGATGAGAAGCAGTAGGGACTTTGTCATGAACGGATGATTTGGAAGGAAATGGGCCTTGACTAGTCTTCAACGGAATCGAGCTCCCGTATCCAACTATTAGCAGGAATTCGCAACCCAATGCCCGCCATGCCTTAATGCACCGGGTGCCGTTCATTTCGAGGCCATGAGGCCACTCTTCAAGGCGTGCCCCGGCGGCAACGGGGATAAGCTGGTGATTTGAACAACGAACAACTGAAGCTACTTCCCCGGCAGTTCAAAATCCGCTACTTTCACGCCTCTTTTGAAACCGTTGTCAAGCTCCCGATCTTTCCCTCATCTGACAATGATCGCACGCGGTGCCGGCCGGAACGCCTCGTCCTCCGACTTTGGCGGATTGGGATCGGGCACCGGCTTGCCTTTTGGCGGAGTGACCGGCATCGGAGGCTTTTCCAAAGTCGGGGGTTCTTCCACTCTCTTGTCCCGTGTCGGGTGGCTAAGATCGCCCGCGAAGCGCGCTTCAAAAAGCTCGAACACCTTAATCGCGCCAAAAACAATACCACAGGAAACGAGCAGCAGCCAAAGTGCCGAGACACCTCCCCCACGCGGCTCACCCCGCGACATAGGCTCATGTGGCACCGTCCCCCCTGCCGCCAGGATGGGTCGCAGAGGATTGCCCTCAATATATGCGGCCGGTTTCAGCGCGTCCAGCCACTGAGCTGCATCCACATTCAGGAAGCCGCTGTATTGGGCGAGAAAACTTTTGGCATACACAGGGCTGGCGAAACGCGAAAAATCCTCTGCCTCGAGTGCTTCGATCGCGGACTGCGGTAAGCGGGTTTGGAACACTACGTCATCCACGCTCAGCCCCGCTTTTTCGCGAGCCATTTTCAAGCGCACACCAATTTGTTCGGGGTTATTTTCCAAGGTTTGTAAGAACAGCCTATGAAAGCCTTAGCCGTAGCGCAAGCCCGAGACACCGCAAATCGCCTGAAACAATCCTTGCGGCCTGGCCAAACACCCCACGCACCGATCCCCATCTGCATTCTGGCTTGATACTTGGCAGGTAAGAATCAACCCTGAGCCCTCATGTCCGCCGCTGTTCAACACACTCTTGCTGGCCCCGCCACTCTGGAAGGCACCTCCCTCCACACCGGGCAAAAGGTCACACTCACTCTCAAGCCCGCCCCGGAAGGTCACGGTTTCAAGTTCCGCCGCATCGACCTGCCGGACCAACCGTTCATTAATGCGGATGTGGATAAGGTGCAAACCGTTGAGCGTGCGACGACTTTAGCCGAAGGGTCGGTCAAGGTGCACACGGTGGAACACGTCATTTCCGCCCTCACCGGCATGGGAGTGGACAATGCGCTCATCGAAATGGACGCGAATGAGCCGCCGATCGGCGATGGCTCGTCGCGGCCATTCGTGGAGCTGATCAAAAAAGTCGGGCGGCTCGCTCAATCCGCGCCGCGCAAGGTATGGGAGATCCGCGAGCCCATCCATTTGGAAACCGGCGATGGCACGCTCATCAGCATTTTCCCCTGCAAGACCTTCAAGATTTCCGTCACCAACGTCGGCCCGGAAGGACGTTTCACCCAATATTTTTCCAGCGAGGTAACCCCTGACCTCTATGAAAAGGAAATCTGCGCCGCGCGGACTTTCGTTTACTACGAGGACGTGAAGCCCTTGCTCGAAAAAGGCCTGATCAAAGGCGGCTCGCTCGAGAGCGCGGTCGTGATCCGTGGCAATGAAATCATGTCGAAGGAGGCCATGCGCTATCACAACGAATTCGCCCGCCACAAGGCACTCGACCTGATCGGCGACCTGATGCTTTCCGGCATTCGTTTTTTCGGTCACGTCATCGCGGTGAAACCCGGTCACGGACCTAACACGAAGATGGCCGCCACCCTGAAAACCGAATACGCGCGGATGCGCTCGATGGTGCCGGCTCCCGTTTCGATTCCGGATGGGGAAAGCGTCTTGGACATCAATGAAGTCCTGAAAATCCTACCGCACCGTTATCCATTCCTGATGGTGGATCGCATCGTGGACTGTCTGGGTGACAGCAAGTGCACCGGGATGAAAAACATCACGATCAACGAGCCCTATTTCGCGGGCCACTTCCCCGGCCATCCCATCATGCCCGGGGTTCTGCAGCTTGAAGCGATGGCGCAGGTTTCCTCCGTGCTGATGCTCCGCAAGCCGGAGAACTCGGGTAAGATCGGCTATTTCATGAGTGCGGACAACGTGAAATGGCGTCGCCCGGTTTTCCCCGGAGACACGCTTTTTATCGAGACCGAGATCATCAGGATGCGTGGCTCTATCGGCCAGACCCGCTGCCGCTGCCTTGTCAATGGCGCAGTCGTTTCCGAGGCAGAACTCAAATTCGCGCTGATGGATCGGTGAACCCCAAGATGTTATAGGTTATGAGTTAAACGTGTGGATTCACCACGCATGAACTTAACCGACAGCTTCACATCATCCCTTTTAACAAATAACATTTAACTTCTAACTTTTCCCCATGTCCGAACGCAAGACTCTCGACGAACGCGCCCAAATGACCGACCTCGAGCGGGTCCGCCACTCCGCCGCCCACGTGATGGCCACCGCCATTTTACGGATTTGGCCGGATGCCCAGTTTGCCTATGGCCCGCCGATCGATGCCGGGTTTTACTACGACTTCGAGATGCAACATCGGGTCACGCCGGATGATTTCGAAAAGATCGAGGCGGAGATGAAGAAGATCGCGAAGGAGAACCAGAAGTTCGAATACAAGGCGATTTCCCGCGAGGATGCGAAGGCGATGGCGGAAAGCGGCCGCCTCGGCGGACTGACGGAACGCCCGGGAAATCCATCCCGCTTCAAGCTCGACCTCATCGATAAAATTCCCGAAGGCGAGCAGATTTCCTGCTTCCAAAACGGTGATTTCATCGACCTATGCGCAGGCCCTCACGTCGGCTACACCTCGAAGTGCAAAAACGTGAAGCTCATGTCCGTTTCCTCATCATTCTATCTGGGAGATGAATCGAAGGGCCAGCTCCAGCGGCTTTACGGTACGGCTTTCGAAAACAAGGAGGAGCTGGAATCCCATCTCAACCGTCTCGAAGAAGCGAAGAAGCGCGATCACCGCCGGCTCGGCAAGGAGCTCGGGCTTTTCCACATCGATGAAATGGTAGGCCAGGGACTGATCCTTTGGAAACCGAAGGGCGCGCTGGTCCGCCGCTCGCTGCAGGACTTCATCACGCAGGAACTGGACAAACAGGGTTACTCGCAGGTTTACACCCCGCACATCGGGAAGTTGGATCTCTATCGGACCTCCGGCCACTTTCCCTACTATCAGGAAAGCCAGTATCCCGCCATCGCCGAGCGCGATGTCTTGGAAAAACTCGCGGATGAGGACGCCACCTGCGCCACCCTCATCAACGGCCTATCAGACGGCACTTTCGAAGGCTACCTGCTCAAGCCGATGAACTGCCCGCACCACATCAAGATCTATGCGAGCGATCACCACTCGTATCGCGACCTTCCCGTGCGCCTCGCCGAGTTCGGCACTGTTTACCGCTGGGAGCAATCCGGCGAGCTCGGCGGCATGACCCGGGTGCGTGGATTCACGCAGGATGACGCCCACCTTTTCTGCACGCCGGACCAAGTCGCGGCGGAAGTCACCGGCTGCCTCGATCTTGTGAAAAAAGTGCTCAACACGCTGGGCATGCACGATTACCGCGTGCGCCTGTCCCTTCGCGATCCGGAGTCGGACAAATACGTCGGTGCCCCGGAAAACTGGGACAAGGCTGAGGCCGCGCTCCGCCAAGCGGTGCAAACGCTCGGCGTGGACTACACCGAAGAACTCGGTGAAGCCGCGTTCTATGGCCCCAAGATCGACTTCGTGGTCAAAGATGTAATCGGCCGCGATTGGCAGCTCGGCACCGTGCAGGTGGACTACAACCTGCCCGTCCGCTTCGGTTTGAGCTACGTCGGAGCGGATAACCAGCAGCACGTTCCCGTCATGATCCACCGCGCGCCGTTCGGTTCGTTAGAACGGTTCACTGGGCTGCTGATTGAGCACTTCGAAGGAAAATTTCCGACCTGGCTGGCTCCCGAGCAAGTCCGCGTCATCCCGATCTCCGAAAAAACCCTCGAAGCCGCCGAGGCCGCCACTGCGAAACTCGCCGACGTCGGTGTGCGTGTCTCCTGTGACCGCTCGAACGAAAAAGTCGGGGCCAAGATCCGGCTCGCGCGCCTCGACCGGGTTCCCTACATGATTGTTCTCGGCCAGAAGGAAGTGGATGAAGGCACTGTTTCCATCCGTCGCCGGGATACGGAAGATCTCACGACCATGCCATTGGAGGATTTCATTGCCTCCGTGAAATCCGAGATCGCCCAGCGGAGTCTATAATTGAAGTGCCTTCGGGTTTAGTGAACTTTCCGAGCGCACGGCTTTGCTACCTTCCCAGCAGATTCATAGCCCCGGGCGGTGGCGCAAATTGCAGCTGTTTCTCTTTTTGAGAAAAATTTATGTAAATCCCGATTGCTTACGCTAGAAACAGTCCAACCCATCCGTTCTAAAACCATGCCACGCGTCACGATCACCGTTCCTGAGAAAAATGCCCAACCTTACCGTTTCCAATTGGACCGCCAGGTGGTCACCTTGGGGCGCGGCAGTGAGAATGATATCGCCATCGAATGCGGCTCGGTCTCCGTCAACCACGCGGAAATGCACCGGATCAAAGGCGGTTATGAACTGCGTGACGCAGGTTCAACCAACGGCATCAAACTCAATGGAGTGCGCCAGAGTGTAATTCCCCTTCGCAGCGGTGCCACTGCGAAACTGGGCGACGTCGCTTTTGATTTCCTGTTGACGGACGAGGAGCTTGACGCGCTCGCCCGTGAAAAGCCGCCCGAGGAATCACCGATTATCCGTGAGCCAGAGCAGGAATCGAAAAACGGGGCCACTTCCAGAGCGCAAAGGAAACCCGCCGAGTATGCGACTTCCAGTTCCAGCGGCGTGGGCTTTGGCGCGATTTTGATGTTTATCATCCTCGCCGCAGCCGCGTTTTTCGCAGGGCTTGCGATCCGCCATCAGAAGGAAACCGGAAGATCGCTGATCGAGGACTTGCGAAACAAATACGCGATCCGGAGAACAATCGAGATGCCCGCTCCCGCTCCGGCTGCCGAAAAAACCGGAGAGAAATGATAGATCCTAATGGCCGACCGTAGCTGCGGCGTCTCGCCGCAGGACGTTGTCAGAGCATCTTGCTTCGAGTCTGAATCTTCGCAAATCCCCTCCCACCGATCAGGGCTTTTTCACGGCGTCGACAGCTGGTGTTGGCGCTGCTTCCCTAACAGGCACGGTTTGGAATTTCCCGTTCGGCCCTGCGTAGGGCTTTAGATGGGCGGGACTGAGCTTATCGCAACTCCACAAGACGCCGCGAACCACGAAATCCAGATAGCGCGTGTCGCTGACGGTCTCGTTCTGGTGGCCGAGCGTCGTGCTGAAAATGCGGGTGCCGTGATAGTTATTCGTCCAAGCGACCACATTGGTGTCCTTGTTCCCCTTCTGCTGGACCTGGCTGCCCATCACAATCGGTTTCGCAGTGTCGAAGATTTTGATGTTGTTATAAAGCTCCTCGTCAACGGTCGTCCAGTTGGCGAAGCCCTTGGTGATCGGGTGCTCGGCAGCAGTGAAATCGATATCAATCGGCTTTTTCCAGGCATGCCCGCTGGACTGCAGGCCAATGAAGGCAAACCAGAGATCCGTCCCGGTCCGGTAGCAATGCATGGCACAGTGGAGATTCACGGCAGGCACGCCGTTTTTGTGGGCGTCCACGATGTTTTGAACATAGGGCATCTCCTTGATCTCCGCCGCACATTCATCGTGGATGATCACATCATAGCCATTCGCCCAATTCTTGTTTTCATACATCGGGAAATACGGCTTCGTCGAGTCGTCGAGGCTGCGAATCACATCGACTTGAATGTTCGCCCGCGCCTGAATGCCATCACGAAGGATCACCGATTGTTTTTCGTAATCGTGACAGCAACCTCCGCAGACGAGAAGCGCCCGGAGCGGAGCCTCAGCAGCAAATAAACGGGAGACGGCGAGAAGAAGGAAGGCGATGAACGGGCGCATGAACGGATAAGATTTGGTGTGGAAAACACTGTGTCGATCTGAAACGATACGTTGGGAAATCCAGAATCGTTCAAAGCGGCGGATATTTATTCAAGGTCTGAGAAATCCCGTTAGCGGGCTGGTGGCGTGGGCGTGGTCGCTGGGTTCCGGCAAACCGAGTTCGTAGGCAGCGCGGCCGGCTTCCACCGCCATTTTAAAAGCGATGGCCATGCGGGCGGGGTCACTGGCGATGGCGATGGCGGTGTTGATGAGCACGGCATCTGCACCGAGTTCCATGGCTTCGGCAGCGTGACTGGGTGCACCGAGCCCGGCATCGACAATGACGGGGACGATAGCCTGCTCGATGATAATGCGGATCTGGTCCCGGGTGACGACACCACGGTTAGAGCCAATAGGCGCGCCGAGTGGCATGACGGTGGCGGTGCCGGCTTCCTGGAGACGCTTGGCCAAGACCGGATCGGCATTGATGTATGGCAGAACGGTGAAGCCTTCCTTGATGAGGATTTCAGCAGCTTTAAGGGTTTCGATGGGATCGGGCAGGAGGTAGGTGGGATCGGGGTGGATCTCGAGTTTCACCCATTTCGGGAGTCCGGCGGCGTGGGCGAGCCGGGCAAGTCGGACGGCTTCCTCCGCGTTCATGGCTCCGCTGGTGTTCGGAAGCAGCAGGTATTTTTCGGGGTCGATGAATTCGAGGATATTGGCGTAGGGGTCTTTTTTTCCCGAGAGATCGGCACGGCGGAGGGCAACAGTGACGATCTGCGTGCCGCTGGCGTTAAGGGCGGCGCGCATGGACTCGTTAGACGGGAATTTCCCGGTGCCGAGGAAGAGGCGGGAGTTGAATTCACGACCGGCGATGATGAGGGTGGACATTGAAGAGAGTTGAGAGTTTGGGATTTCAGAGTTGAGAGTTGAGATTTTCCGAGAGCCAAGATTCGAAGGCGGCATGATCTTTCAAATCGTATTGCCAGGAGCGAAAGCCGAGTTGCAGGCCGGTGGCGATGTTCTGAGGAAGATCATCGATGTAACAAACCTCCGAGGGGACGAGCGAGTGGGTGCTGATCGCATGTTGATAGATCTCCGGGTGCGGTTTGATGGAGCCTGCCTCGAAAGAGAGGACAGCCCCGTCAAACAAGGAGAATTCCGGGAACTCGTCGAAAATCCAAGGGCAGTGGATGGCGTTGGTATTTGAAAAAAGAATGAGCCGGTGACCGTCCGCAGCGAGCGTGCGGACGCATTCCCACATAGGATCGTTCGGAGTGAAAATTTGCTGCCACGCGTGATGGAATTCCGCAGGGGTGGACTGGATACCCATCGTGCGGATCGCCCAATCCGTGTAGTCCGCTACATTGATAGAACCGGCTTCGAATTCATCCTTCCGCTCGAGGAGAAGACTGAGGCGTTCTGCTGGATTTGAGACGTCGGACGTGAAGAGCCGATGCAGGGAAGTTTCAAAATCGAAATCTAGAAGAACGCGGCCGATATCGAAAAGGAATGTCATGGGAAGGAGTTGATGGTTGGAAGTTGATAGTTGAAGGAAAGAGGGGGATTTCAATCACTCCTTTTCGTTCCACTATTCTCGATTTCTGTGAGGATAAATCTGGAGGCAGTGATGGCACCGGCATTGCGACCGTGGCGGATGAGAGCGTTTTTCATGGAGCGCCAGCCCGCAGCGTGATCGGACAGGAGGTCTTTGATCGCAGCAGCGAGTGCCTCAGGGGATTCCGCGAGTTTTCCGGCACCTATCGCTTCGAGCAAACGAAGATTCCCCTCCTCTTGACCGGGAACAAGGTGGTGGATCAGCATCGGACAACGCGCGGCAATGGCTTCGTGCACGGTGGCCCCACCGGCCTTGCCGACGACGAGGTGGTGGCGATTGAGAAGCTGGGGAACCTTGCGGGTCCAGCCGATGATGCGGACACGCGTGGGATAGGCTTTCCGGATTTCACAGGCATGTTTGTAGAGCGGGCGGACATTCCGCCCGAGGACAAGGGTCAGCGTGACGGCAGGTGAGACATCCAGTAGCGCCCGGCAGTGGCCTTGCAGAAGTTTGATTTTCGCAGTTGGGAAATAAAGAATCCGGAAGGGATCACAGGCATCGGAGGCATCGATGGGGCTGAGTTTTGAGAATGAAGGATTCACGGGGAAGCCCGTATCGATGATTTTTTCTACGGGCAAACCCTTGCGAATCATGCCCTCCCGGGTGGCGGGATCGGTAACCAGCCAATAATCGGTCGGGGCTCGCAGCCACGAGGCGTTGATCTCGATGGAATCAGTGATCACGGTGAACACAGGCAGGGTTTTCCCCATTTTCGCAAAGATCCCGGGAAGAAAATAGGGATACAGCGGGAACGTGCTGACAACCGCATCCGGACAGAACTCGTTCACCAAGGACGCCAGGGATTTTTCAGGTCCGCGCATGAGCGGCGAGCGTTTCCTACTAAAATCGTAGCGGTCTGTGGAGCGATAGATGGCTGCCCACAGTTGTGGAAAGCGAGTGGTGACCCAGCGGTAGGCGCTGCTCACGAAAGCCGTCAACCGGGGCGTTCCAAGCATACAGGGATCACTGACCTGGGTCGCAACGCCCATGGAGTCGAAGGCAAGTGCCAGATTCCGGGCTGCGCTATTATGGCCTTCGCCAAAAGCAGCGGTAATGATGAGGATGCGCGGAGTGGCGGGCATTGGGGTGACGGGCAAAGATTTAGAGTGAGAGTTGCGTTGCGTCGATGGGCTTTTACGCTTTTCCTCAAGCCGCAGATGGCACGTGAGGAGAAACGAGTTGAGTTAAGACCAGTGGATGAAGAAGCGGAACGGCTTACTCCAGTCTTCCGCTTGACCTCCAAAGAGGCTTTGGACAAGAAAGGAGCATTTCAGATGGCTACTTTCTGGTCGGACGCCAGCGTCAGTATGAGACTGGAAGTCCCGGCCAGTGATGAGAGCAAACTGCGCGATCATGATCCCAGCGCGATCACGCTTGTTCGGTTGGATTTGGGAAATCCGGATCAAATGGAAGAGGCCTGGAGCGATGGGATCAAGGATTACCATGGCATTCGCTGGGGGTGGTATGTTATCCTAGGATTGTTGCTGGCTGGCGGTGCGATCTGGTCATTGGGGTGGCTGAAAAAAGCTGACGATCAGGCTGGAAATGCTGTCGTCGCGATGGGAAGGGGGGTCGATGACCCCCTGAAGAAAGACCAGGAGGCAGGTCAACTGATCGAACTCATTCACAAGACGACCCGAAGTTTTTTCGAGGCAAGCACGCTTGATTCGCTCGTGCGTTTCGTCCGACAACCCGGTCGGGTCCGACCTCTGATGGAAAAATATTATGCAGCAAAACCCGTTGCCGGCCAGCATCTGTCGTCATTCAAAATACTCCAACCTCTTGCTCTCGACGAAAGTCCGAACTTCTGGATGGCCTCCGTGGAGCTCGAAAACCGTGAAGTCCGGGATTTGATCATCGAAATCACGCCGCTCGGTGAGGTGCGCATCGATTGGGAAACATCCGTCTGCTACCAGCCGATGAAGTGGGATGATTTTGTCAGGACAAGACCCAAAGGCAGCTCCTATGACTTCCGGGTTTACGTAGAGCAGGACACATTCTACAGCCATGAGTTTGCAGATTCCTATCGCTGGAACTGCTTCAAGCTATCCGCTCTCGATAGCGAAGAAACGCTGTTTGGCTACGCCAAGGCAAACGGAGAAATCTCCAACAGGATTCTCGATCTGTTAAACAGCAACGGCGCTCGCAGGACGTCCATGATCCTGCGCGTCACCATCCCAGAAGGGCTTCAGTCGAAGAGCGGGGTTGTGATCGAAAAACTCATGAATCCCCGCTGGCTCTACATTGATCCGCCGGCATCTGATTTGTGATTTGATCCACTTACCGCCTCTGAATACCGTGACTCAGATACAAACAACCGCGCCTCCCGCGCGCTTTCTCCCAATCCTAACCGGGGTCTCGGTTTTTCTAGTGATTCAATATGCCATCGCTCTGTGGCAGCTCGCGCATTCCTCCGGTCACATGGAGAACAAATTCAGCGCTCTCGCCCGCAACCAATACTTTGGTTTCCTAGTTTTTCAAAACCTGCAAATGCTGCTCGCCTACGCGGTGCTTGCGCTCCTGGGAGCGGTTCTGTTCCAACCCTTCGTGAGCACTTGGACGCAGTTTTCCAAGCATTGGAAACCCCGCGCGATCATCCTGCGGAGTTTTGCAATGACAGCGCTGGTCCACGGCTACTTCACCCTTCGCTTGGTCGATACACGTCCCTATTTTTTGAGCGAGGGTGAATACGGGCAGTGGTATTACAAAGCGCTGGATATAGTGCCTCAGGCGGTCAAACCGGCCACGCTATTCGGGCTGTTTACTTTGTTGCCGATCACGTTGGCGATCATTGCCCTAGTCTGGCATTTCCGCAGGTCAAGGCGCCGGGGATGGACGATAACGGCAGCGGTTTGTGCCCTCATCGCAACCAGTCTCGGCATCAACCATTCCTTCGCCCAACCGGCTGCGGCATCCGCACGGGTCGCAGGAAAGCCGCTTAACGTCATTATTATCGGATCGGACTCCCTGCGCGGCGATAGCCTCGGCTGTGCCGGATACCGCCCCCAGCGGACCGACGGCATCGCCAGCGGAGGAGTCTCTCCGGTGATTGACGAACTGGCCGCGCGATCGACCCGGTTTGAAAATTGTTATACGGCCATCGCCTCCACCATGGAGTCCGGCACGCAACTGATGTCATCGCAATATCCGCAGAGCCACGGCATCCGCTACATGTACCCGGACAAGGCAACGGTGGAGGCCACTAAAAAGCACATTGTCCCTATTGCCGGACTGCTGCGCAAGAAAGGCTACGACACCACCGCCATCGGTGACTGGTGCGCAGGATACTATGAAGTCCTTCCGCTGGATTTCGAAAACCTATCTGTTTCCAGTTTTGACAATTTCAAAATCTACATGAGCCAGGCCGTGGTCATGGCGCATTTCGTGGTCCCGCTGTATTTTGACAATACCTTCGGTTACAAACTCTTTCCGCAGCTCGAGTCCTTCGCCCAATTCGTCACGCCCGAAGTCGTTACCGCACGGGTCGAGAAACGCCTGTCCGCGGTTGCTAAAAGCCAGAAGCCATTTTTCTGGCATGTCTTCTACTCGTGCAACCACCTCCCCTACCGCAGCCGCGAACCTTATCGCAGCATGTTCGCCGATCCTGCCTATCAGGGACGGAACCGCAATGGCGTGGACTTCGATATCGATTCCTTCATCGGCAGCACCGACCTAGAGTCCAAATGGAAAGCCCTGCCCCCGAAGGAAGTCCAACAAATCTGTGCGCTCTACGACGGGTGCACCCGTCAGTTTGACGACTGTGTGGGAAAAATCCTCGCATCTCTCAAAGCCAACGGGCTTTCCGACAATACCATCGTCATCGTCACCTCCGACCACGGTGACGACCATTACGAACCCGGCGTCACGCTCGGCCACGGCCTGACATTCAATGGCGGCCTACAAGCAAACCACGTGCCGATGATTGTCCACGTTCCAGGCAGCGCTCCACAGGTGATCCTGGAGACAGTTAGACTAATCGATGTCATCCCCACCATCGCCGATTTTACGGGGTTGGAAAAATCCCCGACATGGCAGGGCCAGAGTTTCGCAGGATGGATCCATCAAACCGAAACCCCGATCTATCGTCCGTTTTATGGCGAGACCGGATTTCCCTTCATCCAATTCACCGTGCCTGGAATCGAGCGGCCGAAACTCCCGGCGATGGACGAGCTGACCTACATCGAAAAAGATTTTAACTACCAATTCGTTCTCAAGCAAAAATACCGGGACGTTCTCGTCAACGCCAAGCAACGTTGTCTCAAAACCCAGCGATGGAAGCTCGTTTACACCCCTACGGCTCAGGGCGGCAGGCACTTCGGGCTCTTCAAAATGTCCGTCGATCCCCATGGCGAAGTCGATCTCGCCCGCCAACACCCCGAAGTCCTCGCCCCCATGAAGACCGCGCTTGAACGCTGGATGGACGACAAAATCGAATCCTCGATCGCTGAAATTTTCCCGTCCGGAGAACCCGAATAATCTCTAGGCGCGGATTGCCGCTTGAGTTCTCCCGGCACGAAAGGCAGCTTTTCCCAAGTTCTCCATGAAATTCCTCGCACCGCTCGTCGCACTCGTTTCCACTGCCAACCTCCACGCTGCCGAGGCACCGAAAGTTTTCGAAGGCCTCTTTGAGTTGAATGTTCCAGTCCGCGGACAGATCGGCGTCGTCTTGCCACCGCAGGAGATCGATAAATACGTGGCCAAGGTCGAGGCAGCAGCCCGCAAGGACCCCAAATGGTTTCGCGAATTTTCCGGCCAAGCCACTCCCGGTGCGCCCCTCCCCTATGACGAGCGGCTAGGCCTCACCAATGAGGAATACAAAGAGTATCTCGAGTTATGGAAAAAACGCGAATTCAAGTCGATCGAAGAGATTGTCCTGCTCCTCCGGCAAAACGCCGATGCTAGCTGGACCGTCAGTGCCACTGGCGGCGGAAGCACGCTAACAACACTGCGCTACCAGACGAAGGACGATTTCTTCCGCTCTCCGAATGGTGAACTGAAACGCATCAAAGACATCGAGGCAGATGCTTCTAGCATCCTTGGTCAATGGTCCGGACGTGAATGGAAATTCGAGGAAGAAACCGGGCTCGGAAAAGTGAAGGAGAATCTCGCGCTCGGTCGTTTCGCCGACAATCAATTCGGCATCCTCGTTTACCGTGCCCAAGAACTCTCCAGTGAAGGGACCCGCCTGCTCGATAAAAGCCTAGTGATCCGTTTCCCTCTTGGAAAAGCCGGCCATGCCAAGGAAACCACTGCTGCTCCAGCCAAGGCACCCAGCCAAACCCCGGCCAAAGCACCCGTCAAAACGGTCCCCAAAAAGAAGTAACGCATGGAATCCGAAGCCCCGATAGGCGAAAAACGCCTGGGCTTCCGCCGCTGGTCATGGCTGGTCCCGGCGGTGCTCGTCCTGCCTGTGCTCGGATTTCTACTCAGCAACCTCTGGCTCGCCACCCCGTGGTCGTGCCGCTGGATGGCGAAGAAAATCGAGAGAATGACGGGTCTGGAAACCCGAGTCGGCGGCGCGACATGGTCACCTTGGAATGGCGCGTGCATCCATGCCGTGGAATTGCTACAACCCGCCGCCCTCCGCCCGGCAGTGCCACATCCGTTGGCAACCATCCAAACCATCCAACTAACCCCCGTCTGGCGAGCATGGCTGCGTGGCAAATACGAAGTGCGTTCCATCACTCTCGATAGCCCGAAGCTAACAATCCCCATCGAACTGCTTTCCCACCTTTCGGGGTCGCAAACCCAACCCACTCCACCCGTCGCGGGTGGGCCGTTGCCGCCAATCGCCCAGGTCAATCCTGCCACCGCCCCTCCAGCACCCAATCCTCCTCCCGTCGCTGTTGCACCGCTGAATATCCCACCACCACCGGCTATTCCACCGCAGCCAACGGGTTGGCTACATTTGAAAAACGCTTCGTTCTCCATCGTTTCCATTGGCAGGAAGCAGCCCCTTTTTGAAATCAGCAACACCACCGGCTCACTTCCCATCGCCGGCGATCCCGCACAGTCGGTTCTTAAAATCGACTCCGTTTCCTTTGGTGAAAACCGGACATTTAGCAATCTATCCGCAACCATGGATTGGAAATACCCGGTGCTCTCCCTGAAGCCTCTTGAATTGGAATTCCATGGCTACAAGTTTCTCATCGCCAGTAAAATCGCCGCCCTCAGCGGCCTTCCCATTCAGATCGAGGCGCAGATTCCGAAGCAATCTCTCACAGCTATCCGTTTACCATTCGATGGCCAGGTGCAAGCCGGGACCATCGCCCTCAACGCTGGTTTCCGCGGCTTGCTCGTTGCTCCCGCCACCTGGCAGGGAGATCTCTTCGCGGAAACCATTACCCCATCGCTCACCCTCGCCGGGCATGATGCGAAGTTCGACAAAGGAAGCGCCGCCATCGTCCTCCGTGGCGGTCTGATCTCCTGTGTCGATGCCCGCTTGATCGGAGACGATCTCTCGCTGCTAGGAAACGCCACGGTGCTCGCCAATGGCAATGCCGCCGGAGTCATCCGCCTCGTCGCCCCGCCGGAAAGTGTGAAAGCCATTGTGATGCATGGATTCCCTAACATCAAAGAACCTTCCCTCACACCGCTGAGCTCACCTCAGCGGTCAGCATTTGATCTGGAAGCCTTCGGAAATATCAGCAATCTTTTCCTCCGGCTCGGTAAAGACGGACCGATTGTGAATTTAAAACCCACCGCGCCACAGCCATGAGAATCATCGCCGGAAAAGCCGGACGCACCGCCATCAAGGTCCCCTCCGCCGTCGCTAGGCCGACCACGGATTTCGTCCGCCAGGCGGTCTTCTCCATCCTCGGTGAAAAGGTGGAAAATGCCCGCGTGCTCGATCTCTTCGCCGGCTCAGGCGCGCTCGGCCTCGAAGCACTCAGCCGTGGAGCCGCTACCTGTACTTTCGTCGATGAACACCGCCAAGCCACTCAGGTGATCACCGAAAATCTAGCAAAAGCCCGGCTCAATGGCGGCCACGCCGTGAAATCCGAGG
>JBDTNJ010000431.1:0-5893 GCA_039933825.1 Luteolibacter sp. | reverse complement strand
CGTGTCGGGAAAGGCGACACGCTTTTTTTAACAGAAACTCCGATGGGGTTTGAGCTCTCACCCTTGGATGAAAAAATCCAGCGGCAAATGGCAGTCGCGGAGCAGGTGATGCGAGACAACCGGAACCTGCTACACAAGCTCGCCCAATGACGAGCAGCGAGCAGGGAGAGCCAGAATGGATCGAACTGGAAACGGTCTATCGACTGCATTCTCGCCAACTCGCAGAGCATGGAGGTGCCGCCGGAGTTCGGGATGAGGAGCTGCTGCTTTCTGCTATGAATCGGCCCATTTCCAAGTGGGACCACGAGACGCCGCGTCCAGATCGTTGCAAACTCGCAGCGGCCTACGCTTACGGCATCGCAAAGAATCACCCATTTCTGGATGGAAACAAACGCACTGCAGCAGTAGTGTGTGAAGTTTTTTTGATCCTAAATGGCCTCCAGCCCACCGCGACCGAGGACGACAAATATCCAGTCTATCTGTCGCTAGCAGCGGGTGATCTGCATGAGGATTCCTTCGCCGACTGGTTGAGGAAAAACACCCGCGAAATTTGATAGAAGTCTTGCAGTAATCATTGCGTCAATCTAGCAGATAACGCCATTCTCAAACGTGCCCCAGTTTCAGAAATCCCGAAACCGTCTGCGCAAACCACGCGTCTGCTTCCCACGGTGCGCGATGCCCTGCACCCGGCGCAACGGCAAGCTTAGCACTTGGTATGAGGGAAACGGCGCGTTCAGCTAGATTGAGAAATTTCGCGTCATTTTCCCCGGCGATCCAGAGCACAGGAATCGTGATTTCACCCAAACGACTCCACAGCGGTTCCTGCGCGCCGAGCGACCAATCGACGAAACTCCGGGCGATCTCGCGACGGCGCTGCATGAGCCGGCCGGATGCTTGCGGATCGCGGAGGGTGGTGTTGACGAGGACAGGTTGCGCATTCCAAGCATCGAGAAACTGCTGCCAGTTTCCCGTGAGGGCGCGGCTTGCCCACTCGGCATCGTGGGCGCGGCGGGCTGCGCGGTCAGTTTCATTTTCCAATCCCGGATGCGCGGAAACGATGACCGCCGCCTGCCACGGATGGCCGTTTTCCAACAGCGCATGCAGCGCCATCCGCCCTCCCATCGAGTAGCCTAACAATGCACGGGCGCTGCCGCGGAAGACCTGGCCGGCGGCATCCGCATTCAGCGCCTTCCCGAAGTCGGTGAGAGGCAGCGGGCAGCATTCGAGGAAACGCCACAAATCCACCGCCCGTGAGCCGATCCCGCTTGCGGCGAGTTGTTTGGCGAAGCCACGCCAATCCGCCGCCGTGCCGACAGCACCGTGCAGGCACCAGCATTCCAGCGGCCCGGCCTCGCGGCGCTCGTCGGTTTCTTTGGAGTATTGGATCACGGTTTCACCGCTTGCGCGCTTACCTGCTGGATGAACTCGCGGATTTTTTGCTGAAGTTCCGGGCTGCCGATCACCCCGAAGAGCAGAGCAACCAGCGCGCTCACTGCTAGAATTCCGACCACGATCAACAACCAATAGACAATCGCCAGAAACACCCCGATGCCATCGAGTTTTTTATGATAGGCATAACCTCCAGGACAGGCAAAACAACGGTAACCGACCCAGATGTTCAGGAACGGCACTAGGTTTCCAAACCACCACCACCCGCTCATGCCGACATTGATGAGGCGTTTGACAGCGAAGTAAATGCACACGATGGCCGGGACGATTTGGGCACCGGCAGTCACGGCTTTCATGATTTCCGGCCCGAATTGTTGGGTTAGAAAACCGGACGCGGCCGCAAATCCAAAGCTCCACAAAAACGGAAAAAGAAAAAGGGCAGCCAGGTAGCTCCGCCTCCGTGCGCCCGGCCATTCCTGCTCGCGGCCCATCTGCTCTTCCACGGATTCGCCTTGGGGCGGCACGTAGGGATCCGAGGACGGAGCCAATTCCTCGCGAGGTGCCGGGGCTCCTGCACGTTCGAACAATCCCTCGATCTCTCCCGCTGCCTGCCAGCCGTCCATGCCGTATTTCCACACGAGGTCGAGACGCGGATTGAGTTTCCCTTCCTTAACGCGTTCCTGGAGGTCGGAGAAAGTAACCGGGCCGAGTTTTTCACCCTTGCATGAGTAAAACCACCGATGGCCTCGGCTCAACTGCGGGTCTTCCGTTTCCTCCTCGGCAGGAGAAAACGGGGGCGGGCTGGAGTCATCGTTCACGGGTCTTGAGTATTGAATTTAGCAAAATCTGTCAAACGCCGCTTCTCGGCAGGCGATTTAACCACGCTGGGGCTTGTCAAAGCGCATGCAGTGGAGAAACTCCCAGTATCCGCCCGTGAGGCATGGGCGGCGTCTCGATTTCAAACTACACTCATGCACTTCCTGGGAATTGAAATTGGCCCGAGCGGGACCCGCGCGGTAGCGCTGGATCTGGAATCTGCGGTGATTCGTGCGGAGGCGTTTATCCCGCATGATTGGGTCGAAGGCCTGCCCGCCGGTTACTGCGAGCAAAACCCAGCCCAATGGATCGATGCCGTGGATCGAGCGGTGCGGCAATGTCTCGCCGCGCTAGAAGGCCAGAAAGACCGCGTCGCGGCGATCGGCGTGGCCGGCCCACAACGCGGGCTTGTTCTGCTGGACGAGGCGAACCGCATCATCCGCCCGGCGAAACTGGCAGGCGATGTCTCTGTGAAACGCCAAGCCGAAGAAATCGCCCGGGCCTTTGGTGGCGCGCCCGGCTTGATCGAACTGGCAGGCCAGGCACCCGGCGTGGAGTCCGCTGCTGCGGAATGTCTGTGGCTAAAACAACACGAACCGTATCACTTCCAAAGAGCGTCGAGCTTGCTAACTGCGCAGGATTTCATCGCGTATTGGCTGACGGGCGAACGCGCGACAGAACCCGGCAGTGCATCCGGCACCGGACTGTTGGATATCCGGACGCGTAAATGGGCCACCGAACTTCTGGACTTCATCGATCCTCAACTGGCTTCCCTGCTGCCACCCATCGGCGTATCTGACCAACCGCGCGGACTCCTGCGGCCCGCACTCGCCCGCGAGTGGGGTGTGTCCGAACTCGTGCAAGTGGGAGCTGGTAGTGCCTCTCCCATGCTCGCCGCACTGGCAGCCGGCTGCGTCACTAACGGAACGGTGGCCGTCGAACTCGGAGCGACCGGCGTGATCGTCGGCGTCGGGGACTCACCGGTGATCGACTACCGTGGGGAAATCACCCCGCTTTGCAACGCGACCGGCTCGTGGTTAGGCCTCGCGACGACAACGAACGCGGCCGTCGCACCCGAGGTCCTGCGCCGCCACTACGGTTGGTCCGCAGCGCAATTCGAGTCGATGGTCTCCAGTGTCGCTCCCGGTGCGGACGGCTTGCTGCTTCTGCCTTATTTCACCGGCGAGTCGATCCCCCGTCTCCCTGATGGAAAGGGCGTGCTCCACGGCATGACTCCGGACAATTTCACGCCCGCCCACATGGCCCGTGCCGCCGCGGAAGGCGTGGCGCTGGGCCTCGGGTATGCCATGAGCCGTCTACGCGATCTCGGGTTCGAGCCGGCGGAGATACGCCTGTTAGGACCGGGAGTCGTTAGCCCGGTCACGCGGCAAATGCTGGCGGATGTTTTCGGCGCGCCGGTCGTCCCGGTCTCCAGCAGGCAGGGGGCCGCGATCGGAGCCGCGATGCAGGCGGCCGTCGCATTCTTCCATCAAAGCGGTGAATCACTGGGCTTCGAGGAAATCGCCAGTTACCTCGTCGCCGGCGATTCCGAATCACGCTGCGATCCCGATCCGCAGACCCAGGAGATCTATCAAGAGCTGATGTCCCGCCAGCAATACCTGGTCGACACGCTCCATCCCTCCGGGTTCCTGTGATCGCCGCCAGTCCCACGCATCCTGCCAACGGCGGTTTCAAGCCCCCGCACAAGGCGATGAGTTGCAGGAACCCGTCACCATGGGCCTAACCGGCACGCCGCGGCTGGCAAAGTGGCTTTTCGCCTCGGCCACCGTATGCATCCCGAAGTGGAAAATGCTGGCTGCTAGAACGGCGTCTGCTTTTCCAGCTTCCAGCACGTCCACCATGTGATCGAGATTTCCCGCACCGCCACTGGCGATCACCGGGATGCCGACGGCCGAGGACACGGCAGCGGTTAGCTCGATATCATAGCCGGCCTGGGTACCATCCGAGTCCATGCTCGTTAGAAGGATCTCCCCCGCACCGCGGCGCCAGACTTCCTTGGCCCATTCCACCGCATCCAGCCCCACCGGCGTGCGGCCGCCGTGGGTGTAAACGCCCCATTTTCCCGGGCCTTCACGTTTCGCATCGATGGCGACGACGATGCACTGGCTGCCGAAGGCCTTGGCTCCAGCGTCGACGAGCGGGGGATTCGTGACAGCGGAGGTGTTGATCCCAACCTTGTCCGCACCGGCGAAAAGCATTTCACGCATGTTTTCCACCGTGCGGATTCCGCCACCTACTGTGAGGGGAATGAAGCATTTTTCAGCCGTGCGGCGGACCACATCGACCATCGTGTTGCGCTGGTCCGAAGAAGCGGTGATATCGAGAAAGACGAGTTCATCGGCTTGCTGCAAGTTGTAGGCGATCGCGCATTCGACGGGATCACCGGCATCGATGAGATCGACAAAATTGACGCCCTTGACCACGCGGCCATTGGTGACGTCCAGGCAAGGAATGATTCGCTTCGCAAGCATGCGGGCAGCAAAGCGCCGGATGGCCGGTTCGCCAAGCAAAAGGGGATTTCAGGAGGATCCAGCAGCCGGGGAACTTTATTTCGTCGCGGAACTCGCATCCAACTTTGTAGAAACAGGTCGAGGACATGAACATTTCCATCTTTAGCACGAAAATCTACGACCGCACCTTCCTGGAAGCGGCCAACCAGACTGCCGGCCATCGTTTGATCTTCCACGAAGCGCGGCTATCATCGGACACCGCTTCACTCGCCGCCGGGGCGGAGGGCGTTTGTGCTTTCGTCAATGACCACCTCGACGCCGAGGTGATCGAAATCCTCGCAAAAGGCGGGACTCGGTTGATCCTGCTGCGCTGCGCGGGCTTCAATCAGGTCGATCTCACGGCCGCCGCCGCCCATGGCATCCAGGTCCGCCGCGTGCCCGCCTATTCGCCGTATGCAGTGGCGGAGTTCACTCTTGGAATGATCTTCACCCTCAACCGTCAATACCACCGCGCGTATAACCGGGTGCGCGAAGGAAATTTCTCAATCGACGGCCTGATGGGGTTCGACCTCCACGGACGGACGGTCGGAATTATCGGCACCGGAAAAATCGGCTGTCTGACGGCCAAGCCGCTCGCCGCACTGGGTTGCAGGGTGACCGGTTGTGATCCGTTTGAAAATCCGGAGTTTACCGCCCTCGGGGGCAGATACGTCGACCGCGCAACCTTGTTAGCAGAATCCGACATTATCAGCCTGCATTGCCCGCTGACGCCGGAATCACTTCATCTGATCAACACGGCAACCCTCGGCAAAATGCGCGATGGAGTCATGATCATCAATACCAGCCGTGGCGCGCTGATCAACGCGGCGGACATGATCGGGGCGCTCAAGTCCGGCAAGGTCGGCTATCTTGGGATCGATGTTTATGAACAGGAGGGCGATCTTTTCTATCAGAATTTATCCAACGAAATCATCCAGGACGATGTGCTCCAACGACTGCTGACGTTTCCCAATGTCCTTGTGACCTCGCACCAAGCCTATTTCACCGATACCGCGCTGCGAAACATCAGTGACACCACCATCGGGAACGTGGATGATTTCATCGCTGGAAAATCCACCGCCAACGAGGTCCGCATTCAGAACACCTAGTATCGCATATAGTTGATGCAGCCGAATAGGCAGCAGGACGTGGTTGCGGCGTCTCGCCGCAAAGTGACA
>JBDTNJ010000430.1:0-11598 GCA_039933825.1 Luteolibacter sp. | reverse complement strand
TTTCCTCGCGCGTCACGGACCATGCCTCAGCCTGCCCTTGCGCCGCGTCCACATTTGCTTTCGAGTCCAAGGCACGTTTTGCGAGATCAAGTTGAAGCTTCGTTGCGTCCAGTTCGGTGTGCCCCAGAATATCGCCCTTCCTCACAAAATCACCTACCTTCACAAAGATCTCCACCACCACTCCGGGCGCGTTGGCCCGCACTTTTTCCGTGATCCGTGTGGCTCCGGCCGATTTGTATATAAGCTTTTCACCCGTCTCGGTCTGATAGGGAATCTGGGAATACAAAGGGCTGGACACACCATAAATCACGGCGATGGCCATCACGACGGCCTTGATTCCAAGCAGCCGCTGATCCGATTGAAAACGGCGTAGATCATCATCCATGATGACTTCCCTACGGCAGGGGTATGGCTTGCCTTTCACTGTCTGTAAAATCGCCTTCCCTCATGCCTGCATCGCAATGAGACTAGGCCACACCCTTACCTCATGAGCTCCAAGAAAACGTTTCTCCAGAATCTGCTCGGCCGGATGTCGATCGAGGACAAGATCGGCCAGCTAAATTTGTTAGCAGGCGATATGGATATCACCGGGGTCAGAAATTCGACCGACTTGGAGTCGAAAATCCTGAACGGTCAATGCGGAGCCCTGCTCAATGTTTACACTCCTGCCGCCACCCGGGAGCTACAGGAGATCGCGCTGCAAAGTCCGCTGCAAATCCCGCTGATTTTCGGCTACGATGTGATTCACGGACATCGCACGATTTTCCCGATCCCGCTGGGTCTGTCGTGCTCGTGGAATTTGGACCTGATCGAGGAGAGCGCCCGCATCGCCGCCGCGGAGGCAGGCGCGGACGGACTGCACTGGGTTTATTCGCCGATGGTGGACATTTCCTGGGACGCGCGCTGGGGCCGGGTGGCGGAGGGCGCGGGCGAGGACCCGTGGCTGGGGTCGAAGATCGCAATCGCCATGGTGCGTGGCTATCAGGGAAATGATCTCGCAGATCCGGGGTCCGTGATGGCTTGTGTGAAACACTTCGCCCTCTACGGCGCGCCGCTGGGCGGGCGGGATTATCACACCGTGGACATGAGCCGCAGGGCGATGGAGGAAACCTATTTTCCACCCTACCGTGCCGCCATCGATGCCGGAGCGCGAACGGTAATGACCGCTTTCAATGAGATTAATGGCGTCCCTGCCAGTGGCAATCGCTGGCTACTAACTCACCTACTGCGCGAAGAGTGGGGATTTTCCGGATGGATCGTCACTGACTACGCTGCGGTTTTCGAAATGAAAAACCACGGCACCGCCGGAACTGACGCGGATGCGGCACTACAATCCATCAATGCCGGAGTGGACATGGACATGGTGTCCGAACTATTTATGATAGAGCTGCCGGAGCTGGTGAAATCCGGTGCTATTTCCGAAAAGAAGATCGATGCCGCGGTGATGCGTATTCTCGAAAGCAAATGGGAGCTCGGGCTATTCAGTGATCCCTTCGCCCGTTGCGATGAGGATCGCGCGAAACAAATTTTCATGAACCCGCATCATCGCGAGATCGCCCGGCAAGCGGCGCGCGAGTCCATCGTGCTGCTGAAGAATGACAATCGCCTGCTCCCGCTGGAAAAACGTGGAATCATCGCCCTGATCGGCCCCTTAGCGGACAGCCGCCGAGACATGTTAGGTTGTTGGGCCGCCGCGGGAGATGAAACGGTGGCCGCTTCACCACTGGACGGGCTTCAAGAAGCCGTGGGTAGCGAAGCGACGGTGATTCATGCCAGAGGATCCGGCATACTGATAGGTGGCGATGATTTGCTGAAGGAAGCGATCTGTGTTGCCGAAAGCGCGGACGTTATTATTCTCGTACTTGGTGAAAGTTGGCAGATGAACGGTGAAGCCGCGAGCCGCGCGGACATCCGCCTGCCGAAATGCCAGCGGAGTCTCGCGAAAGCGATGCTCAAAACTGGCAAGCCTTGTGTGCTGGTCACCATGAGCGGCCGCCCACTGGAACTTTCGTGGGAGGACGGGAAATTCACCACGATGCTCCACGCGTGGGCATCCGGCACCGAGGGCGGGCGGGCGTTGGCGGATGTCATCTTCGGCGGTTTTGCTCCAATCGGAAAACTAACCATAGGCTTCCCGCGGCGGGTCGGGCAGTTACCGATGAGCTACCGCGAGAAAAATACCGGCCGGCCATTCGATGAAAACACGCACTACTCATCAAAATATCTCGATGTGCCGAATGACGCGCTCTTCCCCTTCGGCCATGGCCTGACCTACGCGGCATTCGCCTACGGCCCGGTCACAGCGAGCGCCGCAAAAATGAGTTCGGGCGGAACCATCACCGTTTCCGCAGTGATCACCAATCTCTCGGACCATCCCGCGACAGAAACCCTCCAACTCTACCTCCGCGATCTCGTCGCCTCCGTCACCCGCCCTCTCAAAGAGCTGCGCGGATTCCAACGGATTACTTTGGTGGCGGGTGAAACGCGGGTGGTTTCATTCGGGATCACCGTGGAGGATCTGGGCTTCCCGGGACCGGATTACCAACCGATCACCGAGCCGGGGGATTTCATCGCGATGGTGGGTCCGAGTTCAGGAAGGGTGATGGCGGTGGGATTCACGCTCGTGTGACTCTCTCCAACGCTTGCCCAGCGCTCCTTTTACCTTTGCCATGTGACAGGAATGACTTACGAAGAGCGTCCGACCGCCGCATGAGACTATTCCGCATCCTGACTTTCAAAGAACTGAAGAGTTATTTCCTGACTCCGTTCGGCTGGATCGTCCTGACTTTCATCACGGTGATGCAGGGCGTCTCGCTGTCCACGGCGATGAAGGGCTTCCGCGATACACCGGTGCGGGACAGTCTGGTTTACGTCACTTTCCACACGCCGTTGTTTTGGTTCTATTTCCTGTTCATTTTCCCGCTGATCACCATGCGGCTGTTTTCCGAGGAGGAACGGTCCGGGACTTTGGAAACGCTGCTGACGGCTCCGGTGCGGACGTGGCAGGTGGTGTTTTCAAAATACGCGGCAGCGATGATTTTTTACACGACGCTGTGGGTTCCGGCGTTCATTCAATTCAAGATGTTCGTCTGGATGACGGATCTGCCGCCGGCTTGGTCGCCGGGGGCGCTGGGTGGGACGTTTGCCATCGTGATGTTGATGGGCGCGGCATTCACGGCGATCGGCTGCCTGGCATCGGCGCTAACATCCAGCCAGATCATCGCGGGGATCGTCACGATCGGCTTGTTGGTGATCCAATATTTCATGGGCTATGTCACGATCATCTGGGGCGAGTCGTTCGCCGGAGCGCCGTTTTTCCATTACATCTCCTGGCAGCAGCACCTGCATTACTTCGCGAGCGGGTTGTTCGACACACGGCCGATGGTCTATTTCCTGAGCCTCGCACTGTTCAGTCTTTTCCTAACCTATCAAGTCGTGGATTACCGCCGCTGGCGCCGTTGATCCGCGTGATTCCCGCCTCATGTCCGAACCTTCTTCCGAGCCAAAAGGAAAGCCCGCCCGCCCGCTGAACCGCTGGGGACTGGGCACGCTTTCCGTGCTTCAAATCGCCCTTTTGGCGGTCACCCTGATCACGCTGAACTATCTGGCAGCGAACTATTTCACCCGTTGGGATCTCAGCCGGGAGGCAGCTTATACACTGGCTCCCTCCACCCGGCACTATCTGGCAGACAAGGCAGTAACAGACCGAGAGAAGCCGATGAAATGGATCATGGCGTTCCGTCGCAGCTCTCCGTTTTACGAACGCGTCCGGGCCATCGCGGAGGAATATGCACGGCATTCGAACGGGAAAATTGTGTTGGAAATTGTCGATCCGATGCGCAGTTCGGATCGCACCCAGGAGGTCGCCGCCGCCTACGGAATCTCGCTATTGAAGGACATCATCATTATGGATGCCCGAAAAGACGATAGTCCGGTGATTAGCGAGGACAAGGCGGGCACCAAGACGCTGAACCCGAACGTGAAAATCGTAGTCGCCGAGGATATGGTGCTGTACGCCACCAAGGACACCCAGCGAAAGATCACAGGTTTCCAGGGTGAGGATATCCTCACCGCCCGCTTGGTTGAGTCCATCGAGGGCCATCCGCGTAGAATGGTATTTCTGGCAGACAAGAGCAGGATCGATGCGGATGGCGATAATTCCCCGTGGAAATCCCTTGAAAATACCCTGCGATTCCAGAACGTGGAGCTCAGCGGCATCAATCTATCAGGGCTCAAGGAGATTCCCGAAGGCACCGAGGGGATCGCCCTGGTCGCGCCGAAATACGATCTCACCGATGAAGAGCTCGCGGTCCTCGAGCGCTACTGGAACTGCCCGCGTGCTGCCATGCTCGTCCTGCTCAAACCCGGTGAAACCCCGCCGAAGTTGAGGACATTCCTGCGGGGCTACGGCATCACGCCACGCCGCGACCGGATTATCGCGATGGATGAAAAGCGCATCACCACCACGGTGCGCGGGGTCTTCACTTACGGTGTGGATTTCACCAAGGATCTTCAGGGACAAGCCACCGTTTTCGAGGGGGCCACGTCCTCGCTGGAGGTCCGCGAAGGCGCCGAGGACCTGATGAACCGCCAGATTAATCCGATAGGCCTGATCGAAGCGTCCCCGGATTTCTGGGGGGAAACAAGGTTCGGCGAGGGCAAGGAAGCTTTCGACGAAAAGGAAGACCACAAAGGCCAGCTCTATCTGGCTGCCTGCGTCACCCGCGGCGCTGCCAGCGATGACCGGTTCTCGGCGAACACCTCACGCATGGTCGTCATTTCCAACACCGATTTCCTCAACCCCGAGCGCCAACGGGCGGAAAACATCGACTTTCTCGCGTCATCGGTGAACTGGCTGATCAACCGTAATTCGCTCGACGGCATCGGCCCGCGGTCACTGGGCACCTACAAACTGCCGATCCTGGATGCCCAGGTTTCCTTCATTAACCGGGTGAACTTGTTTTTCCTGCCTGCCTTCCTGATGCTGATAGGAGCCTTCGTCTGGTCCTCGCGCCGTGCCTAACTACCATGCGTTCTTTTGGATTCACGCTGATTCTCGCGCTTTTAGCCACGCTGGTCGGCGGCGCGGCTTTCTGGCTGCGGACGGGTGGAAGCCTCGATTCCATTCTCGGTGTGCCACCCACACCGGTCGGTCAGCCGTTGTATACCGCCTTCACACCCGACAAGGTGAAGTACATCACGGTTTCACAGAAGAATGTCAGGGCCGCGTTTTCACTCACGCCAAACGGATGGCAATCCAATTCGCCATGGAAGGACCGCATGGATGCGCGGGCCGCGGTGGGCATCATTAATTTCACGCTTGGCATGCGTGTCGAAGACCTCAGTCCGGTTGATGAAATTGATGCACAGAAAGCCGGACTGCGTGAGAGCGGCATCGATATCTGGCTGGAAAATGACATCCATCAGGTTTTGGCGCGCTATAAGATCGGACGCCGTACTCCTTGGCTGGCCGAAGTGAAGGATATCGAAAAACCCGTACCCACCGTTTTCGTCTGGACCCGCGATACAAACCGGAAAGGTTATATCTACACCTGCACTGGTGACATTACTCCGCTGTTTAAGGACAACTTGAAATTTCTCCGCGACCACCGGCCTTTTTATTTCAATCCGATCAATCTGCAAAAAATCCGGATTCGTGCCGTTCAAGGTGAGCTAACGCTTGGCCGTGAGACACCCACAAGCCCATGGCGGGTGGTCAAGCCACTCGACCTCCACACCGATCCCAAGGCCATCAAGTCCCTGATCGAAGGCATTTATGAATTACAGGCGGTGAAAGTCTCGGACCGCGCTTCTGTCACGGTGCCGGCCAGTGGCACAGCCGTGCAATCCACCCAGATCGCAATCACTTCCTTCGGCTCCGAAGTCGAAACCGTGTTGAATGTTTCCCCACCGGAAACCGCCGGAACCGGTGACGCCAAGGCGACTGTTAGCGACCGCCCCGACACCATTTTCGATCTACCTCTGAAGCCGGAACCCAATCTGGTTTCCTTGGCTGACATCCCACTTGCCGTCAATGATCTGCGCGATCCATCGCTCACCAATCTCAACATCCAATCGCTTCGCGGCCTCTCAATCCAGCCGGCCACCGGAACCGAAATTGTAATTTCACGAACTACCTCACAACCCTGGATGGCGACCATTGATGGCCAGACGCACGAGGCCAATGAAGAACGTCTTTACACACTTCTCAAGGCAGTCACCGAAGGCCGCGCGATAGGGTACGAGTCCGATGCCGCCACGGATTTCACCCCGTGGGGACTGGATCGCCCGTTCTTGAAATTGCGCTTTCTCGGACAGGACAACCAGGTCCTAGAGCTAGCATTCGGCATCGATGGCAAGGGAGGGTATTTCGTCAACCGCAGCGGAACACCCACCGTCGTGCGCGTGGACGAATCGCTCGTCGCTTCCATCGCCGTTCGTCCCTACGAGTGGCGGCATGCACGGCTTTGGTCGGTGGACCGCCAGAATCTAATCACCATCGTGCGGACCAGTGGCGCGGAGTCCCCCGTGTTCATGAATTACAATAACAAAGCCGATACCTGGGAGGGCAAACGCAATGAAAGAGGAATCGAAATCGATCCCGAGCATGCGAACTACGTGCTAGGGATTCTGGAAGGTCTTAAGGTTTCCCGCTGGCTCTCACCAAGCGATCAAGCAGCCAATGCCGCGCTCGCAGCGCCATTTCTCACGTTCACGGTGATGGAAAGGACCACTGACGAGATGGATGGCTTCAAGGGATTCATTACCCGCACCGTGCGGTTCGCCCCAAATACTCCCGGGTCGAATCCGGGGTTTTATTATGGTCGGCTCGACTCAGATCCGAACCCGTTTTTGCTCGATCGCGATACTTTTGGGAAGATCGCCACGGACGTCTTGGACAAAAAATAGCGTCGTTGATCACTACGCGAACATGGTATTGCCGACTCTGCTGGCCATGGTAACATCGATCCGTCAACGCTGGTCCAAAACGAAGTGTCCAGCGGGTGCATACGGCGTCATTTAGCACCACCAAGGATCACCACGACCGTTCTCCCATCCCCCCATGAAATCCCGCTTCCCGCTTCGTGCCGCCCTCCTGCTTCTGCTCGTTGCACTGCTCGCGGGTATTGCTGTCTGGTTTCGGCAGACTTCTGAGGTTCGCAACTGGCAAACGAAGACCGATCAAAGCAAAGCGGTCAAAATCCGAAATGATCGTAGCTTTCAAGATTTCGACCATTGGTTGGAAACCTTTTCCAATGCCTCCCCTTCCGAACGCGCCGGACTAACGACTGCCGGTCTGGAACTCGCCCTCAGCCGCCGGATGCGGATGGAAGTTCTGATCCGTGACCATCCTCAGGAGGCTCTGGAACATGCGGTGACGCTGGATCTATGGCATGGCCTGCCCCATGAATTGCAGGCGCAAGTGGAGGAACCGTTCAGCGCCCTCGGCCAGTTCCGGGTATTGCCCGTTTGCATCACCGGCTCACCGGATGCCGGGAAGCCGCTTGCTGGGAAGGACTTTCACGATGTCGTGCGTTACACCGAGATTGAGGGTCAACCCGCATTGAACAGTTCGGTCTTTGGCCGCAGAAACGGGCTCTCCACCAAGGAAGACTCGCCCATCCAAGGGATCCGTCTGGGTGCCCTTGCCGCGCTGCGCGAGGAAGTGTTCCATGAGCTCCAGCCCAGGGAAGTCACAATCGCGGAATCGCTCTATCCGATCGCCAATCCCCAGCCAAATCGTGATTTCAGCAGCGGGAAGCTCTTGGGACCAGGCGCGGTCACGGCCTTGGCGGGTGGCCGGATTTTCAAATTCAGCGACCACGAAACATTGTCCGCCTTCAACGACACCATCGCCACTCTCGATGAAAAGCCCGATCCGCGAAGTGGAGCAGCGGTCCTTTTTCTACCCCTTCCGACGGCAGGGTCCGCAGGGGCGGCGTTCAATCTCAGCGGGGCGATTGCCCTGAGCAACAATCTGGCAAGCTCATGGACCGAAACCAAAAAGAAGGTTTTTATGATCCGCTGCGATTTTTCTGACATGACGAACACGGCCAATCCCGTCGTCAATCAGGGCACTTATGGCACGCTGCTCAACACCACTGTCTCTGATGACATCCGGGATTTCTCTTATGGAAAGACCTGGATCGAAGCCACCGTGTCCACCAATGTGATCCGCTTGCCTCAGACGGCTGCGTATTACACCGTGCTTGATGGTCTCGACACCAGCCGCAATCCACAACTTCTGATGGATGCAAAAGCAGCCTACCTAACCGCCAACCCCGGATTCGTCGCTTCCGATTACGATATCATTGGCGTCTGGTTCGTGAGCATCGGGATGAAAAGTAGAAACATCAACTATGCCGGGCTCGCAGGCGGAACAGACCTATGGATTCAGGGCTCCACGGATGTCGGCGTCCATGTCCATGAGTTCGGGCATAACTACGGCATCGGCCATTCGAGTTTCTGGATTCCTTCCAACGGCAGCACCAATCCGGTCGATCCCTCCGGCACTACCGATGAATATGGTGACCCCTTCGATGTCATGGGCAGCGGGACTGTGCCGGAAGGTGTCTATCATTCCGAAGCCAAGCAACGCTTGAACTGGCTCGCCGCCGGCCAATGGACCGATGCTACGGCTGGCGGAAGTGGAACCTATCGAATCTACAGGATCGATAATACTAACACCACCGGCGTCCGCGGTCTGCGCATCACCAAGGCCGCCGATGAATACTATTGGTTGAGCTACCGCAGGCTGTTTGCCAACTCCTGGCTCAAGGCAGGAGCCAACGTCGTCTGGCAGCGTGCGGGCACGAACCGCTCATGGCTGATCGACACCACCCCCGGCAGCCTTGCCGGCAGCGGTGACCGCACGGACGGCTCCATCGCCATCGGCCGCACTTATGCGGATACTGCCAGTAATGTATATATCACCCCCATCGCCCGTGGCGGCACATCACCTAACGAATATCTCGACATCAAGGTCAACATCGGACCATTTCCCGGAAACACCGCACCAACTGCCACGCTCTCAGGACCGACCACGATCTCAGCGCGACAAAGCTGTATTTTCACGGCGCAAGGCACGGACGCAAACGGCGATGTCCTAGCTTACTCATGGGACTTCGGCCAAGGCTTTACTTTCGACAACCATAACAGCGCACCCTATTCGTGGATCAGCGGTGGAACCTATACGGTCAAGTGCACTGTTTCAGACATGAAGGGGCAAAGCACGGTTGTGAGTAAAACAGTTACCGTTACCGATCCGATCACAACGTGGACGACGAGAGCGAACAGCTCGGCTGGAGATTTCACATCACTGGCCGCGAGCTCCAACAAAGTAATTGCCACGGGTTTCGACTATCCAGGATTCAAAGGCTCAGTCGCCACATCTTCGGACGGAGTCATTTGGACCGCCACCCAATTAAACTCCAATCAATATGGTTACTCCGCAATATGGGACGGCTCACAGTTTCTGCTAGCTGGAGAAGACTATAACGGTGCGGTCTTCGTGGGCTGTGTCTATACATCTTCCACCGCTAATGCCGGAAGCTGGACGAGAAGGATCTTTACCGGGTCCACGCTGAGAGGCATCGCAAATGGCGGCGGTGTCCTTGTGGCAGTTGGAGACAATGGCACGATCCGCCGCTCGATCGATGCGGGTGCCAGCTGGACGCTGGTAACTTCCGGCACGACGAAAAGCTTGGCGAGCATCGCATACGGCGGAGGTAAATTCGTTGCTCTCGGCTATACCGGGGACAATGGCGACTGCGTTGTCCTCACGTCTCCAAATGGCCTAACCTGGACGGACACAAGCAGCGGCGCTGGCGTGGATTCATTGCAGGACCTGCGGAATATCGTTTGGGCAAACGACCGCTTTCTGGCCAGTGGGTGGTTTGGCAAATTGCGTTATTCGCTGGATTCCGGAACCAGCTTTACGACCACCCGGACGACCCATGAATTTACGCCCGGCATCGCCTATGGCAATGGAGTTTGGTTTGCTGCGGGTCAGGATCTGGACCACGGCGTCGGCGTTTTCCCCAATATCATTTACCCGGACATCGACCTTGTTTCCACGGATGGCAGCAACTGGATACCGCTTGCCACCCCATCGCTTGATTACCGCAATGCCGCCATCTTTTTCAACAATACTTTCATTACCGCCGGAGCCAATCACAGCATCCGGCAAAGCGGGACGATTTCCCCTAGCAGCCCCGGATACCCTGCGTGGCGTGACGGATTCTTCCCGGATCACGGCCCCCTATCAGCTCCGGACGAGGATGGCGACAGCGACAGCCTGAACAACCTGCTCGAATACGCGCTCGGGGCATCACCCGTTAGCATCAGCAGCGTTGATGGTGTCGGAGCTTTACCGCAAGCCGTTATTTTTTCCAATCAAGTCCTGCTGAATGACCGTATCGCCCTGCAATTCAGCCTGCCGGAACCCGCGCCTGCCGATATTGGCTATATGGTCGAGGCATCCGGCACTCTCAGCAGCTCTTGGACTCCGCTCGCCACCAAGATCGGCACTGGAGCCTGGACATGGAACGCAGGCGGCACCTCACGGGTGATCCTAGGCACGAGCTCCGGCGGAAAAATTCCAGTAACCGTTGGTGATTCCCTAGCAGCCGGGATCGCGCCCAAGCGCTTTCTGCGTATGCGCACTTTTGTAAACCAGTGAATCACGCAATTCGGGCGCAACTGATGGATTGTTTCGATCCACATGCGCAGGCCTTGCTGGTTGTCACCCAGCCCCCAGGAACATTGAGCGTGATTCCTGCCACATCCGCGACATGGAGACTGAAACAGCCCATCAGCACGGGCAACATCCTGCGATACCTTTTGATCAAGGTTGGCTGCGATTCCATTTCTGACACACAGATTTCTGGCCGCCACACCACCCTCCAATACACTTTCAATCCGCAATTCCCTTGGGCCGCTTTTTCAGATGGGAACTGTGCGGTGTCCCGATAAAGTCATTCATCCGTTCACTCATCACTTTCCAGCCTCGGGATTTCCATTTACTCCTTCGCCGTGCTCCGCTCACTGCGTTTGATGGATTTCCGCTGTTTCAAATCGCTGGACCTTTCCGTTCCAGCCGAAGGAGCCATCCTCATCGGCGACAACGCCCAGGGCAAAACCTCGATTCTCGAAGCGCTCTGCGTGCTCGTCCGGCTCCACTCACCGCGCAGCCACCGGATGATGACGCTCGCCAGCATCGGCGGCAAAGGCTTCGGTATTGCAGGGGATCCGTGGGGCCAGGAGCGCCAGGTCCGCTACTCACGCGAGGGACTGGTCCTCAAAGCAGACGAGGAAAACCGCGGCAGCCAGAACGCCTATCTCGAAGACGGCGGCCTCGTTGTCTGGATGGGAAATGAGGACCTCGATCTCATTCGTGGCCCCGGCGAAGGACGAAGGCGCTATCTCGACTTCCTCGGTGCCCAAATCGATTCCAACTACCGCCGCTCGTGGTCCCGCTACCGCCGCGCCCTCAAAGCCAAGAACCTTCTGCTCAAGGAAGGCCGCCCGCGCGACGCGGAAATTTTGTCCTACGAGGAAATCATGGTCGAACACGGCACGGTCCTCATGGAAACCCGC
>JBDTNJ010000429.1:0-6070 GCA_039933825.1 Luteolibacter sp. | reverse complement strand
CTGAACCGGAGCACGGCTGGTTGGTCACCGCTCCATCCGGTTCGCCGGAGCATGCCTATCAGAAAGGCGTCACCGTGACCTACGGCCCGACCATGGACATGCAGATCCTGCGCGATCTCTTTTCCGCATGCATCGAGGCCTCCACCGTTTTGGACAAGGATCCGGAGCTCCGTAAAACCTGGGCGGAAACCCGGGCAAAGCTCGCTCCTAACCAAGTCGGCCATGCCGGTCAGCTCCAGGAGTGGATCAAAGACTGGGACCAGCAGTCCGAGGATATCAAGCACCGTCACATGTCCCCGTTCTACGGTATCTATCCCGGATTCGACATCACCCCGGCGGATCCGAAAATCTTCGAGGCCACCCGCGTTCTGGCGAAACAGCGTGACGTCGGTGGTATGGGCTGGGCGAACGCATGGCGCATCTGCATTTGGGCACGTCTGTTGGATTCCTCGGAGACCGGACGCATGGTGGATGTCATGCTTTCCAAATGGACGGAGGGAAATCTCTTCGACCGCCCGCAAACCCAGCTTGATGGGAACTTCGGGTTCACCGCTGGCGTCGCGGAAATGCTGCTCCAGTCCAAGATCGGAGAAATCAACCTATTGCCCGCCCTACCGACGGACAAGTGGCCGGATGGCTCCGTTACCGGTCTCCGCGCTCGAGGTGGCTTCGAGGTCGATCTCGCGTGGAAAGATGGGAAGCTCACCTCAGCAAACATTCGCAGCATCACCGGATCCAAAACCAAGGTGCGTTATGGCGGGAAAGCAGCCGCAATTTCCCTGAATCCAGACCAAGTCAGCAATGTGATTTCTTTGCTCAAATAGTATCATGCCGCTTATCACTATCCCCACTCAACTAATCGAATCGAACCTCCCCACAGCCATCAAGTATGACCCCTATATCTGATTCCAACCACCGTAACACGGTCTCTTTGTTAAGCGCTGTCACGCTCCTAACCATCGCTTGCACTCCCGCCTTCGCGCTGAATCTCGCCAGCCCGGACGGTGTGATCCAGTGCGTCGTCAATCCCGACGGAACGGGACGATTGAAATTTGAAGTCAGTTACAACGGCCAAGCGATCGTTCTTCCCTCGGACTTGGGTCCGAAGGTCGGGGGCCAGGATTTGGGGATGAATACAACCTTGGGAATTGCGGCAACGCAGACGATCCAGGAAACCTACCCCCTGAATGGAGGACATTCCACCGCGAACAGTCACTGCAATGAAGCCGTCATTCCCGTGACGGGCGGCGCAACGACCCCCACTGCGTGGGTGTTGGAAGTTCGCGCTTTCAATGACGGGGTCGCCTATCGCTACCGAATTCCCGGCAGCGGGAACCGCACGGTATTTGGCGAGTCCAGCCAGTGGAAACTCCCCGCCGGTGGGACCATTCATTACCAGGATGCGGGAAACAACGATTACGAAAGTAAGTTTGGCGCCGGCACCGCTCTCAGCGCGCTGCCGGTGAATGCGGAAATACGGACAACTGCGACGGTCGCGTTGCCAGGTCCGCTGTTTGTGATGATGACGGAGGCGAATCTGGTGAATTACAGCGACATGTCGCTCCGGCACACTGGCAACAGCACCTTCCAGGTTTTCTTCAAACACAACAACACCAGTTGGACCAACACGGGTGAAATCCTCTCTCCGTGGCGGACGACGATCATTGCGCCAGATCTGAACACATTGGTGAACACGGATCTTCTGACCAATCTCTGCCCCGCCCCCGATCAACCGCAACTGCAGAACAATCCGGCGTGGATCAAGCCGGGAAGAAGCACCTGGCACTGGATGGTTTCCGGAAGGCCGGTCTTTTCAGCGCAAAACCAATGGGTGGACTGGACGAGCCAGTGCGGCTTTGAATACTATATGATTGATGACGGTTGGAAGGATTGGACTTCACCGGGCCTGCCCGATCAATGGACCTGCATGAAATCGGTGGTGGACTATGCCAAAACCAAAGGGGTTTCGATCTGGGCGTGGGTGGATACAAATCAAGTTAGCAATACCGAACAACGACAAGCCTATTTTGCCAAGGCAAAGGAAGCTGGCATCGTCGGGTTGAAGATCGATTTCATGGGGGATCCCGATACGGGCTGGGTGAAATGGTACGACGAAACCTTGCGCGATGCGGCGACCTATCAGCTCATGGTGAATTTTCACGGCTGCGTGAAACCCAGCGGCCGCGAACGCACCTACCCGCACGAGCTGACGCGCGAAGCCGTCGGTGGCCGTGAGTTCGGAGCACCCGGAGCAGTGCATGATTCCACGTTACCTTTCACCCGCTTTGTGCAAGGACACGGAGACTACACTCCCACCGATTTCCGAGGAAATAAGCTGAGTGGGAACAGTTACGCTCATGAACTCGCACAGGCAGTCGTCTATACCTCGCCCTTCCTCTGTTACGGAGGAGATCCTTCCAACTATCTGGTGAATCCGGCGCTGGACATCATGCAAACCATACCCTCAACCTGGGATGAAACTCGCGTGCTTGCCGAAAGTGCGATTGGTGAGGTGGCGGGCTTTGCCCGGAGAAAAGGCCAGGTTTGGTTTATCGGGGTGGTCAATGGCACCGCTGCCCGGAACTTTTCCTTAAATATGGATTTCCTTGGCACGGGCCCGTACGTGATCGACAAGCTTGCGGATTCCCCCAGCAACAACGCTGCATTCGTGCGCACACGGGAAAATATAACAGCTCCTAACATCGTCTCCGCAGACCTTCGCGGCCAAGGAGGATTTGTGGCCCGCGTCGTGCCATCGTCACTGTTACCCGCCATTCCTACGGCGACAGCCACCGGCGCGGTGGGAAGCGTGGACCTTTCTTGGAATGCTGTGCCGAGCGCTACCAGCTACCTCGTCCGGCGCTCGGCAACTGCTGTGGGAACCGCCACCGTGATAGCTTCAGGTGTTACCGGATTGACTTACACCGACACCAGCGTGGGCGCGGGGATCACCCAATATTACACGGTGACAGCGGTGAATGCTTACGGCTCGGGGGAATCCTCCACTCAAATGGCAGCCTCCGCCAGTCAGAGTGGTTTTCCAGCAGGGTGGACGGGGCAGGATATCGGGTCCACCGGAGCTACCGGTTTCGCCGCTTACAAAGATGGCGTTTACACAGTCAATGGAGCGGGCGGAGACCTGTGGGGCGGCAATGATCAGTTTCACTTCCTCTCCCGGCCCTGGAGTGGGGACGGAGTATTTACCGCGCGGGTAATCAGCACGGACAGCACCAATCCGTGGGCGAAAGTCGGCCTGATGTTTCGTGAATCCGTGGCTACGAATTCAAGATATGCCTTCAGCCTGCTCACTCCTAACAATGGCACCGCTTTCCAACTCCGCACCACCGAGAGCATCAATACCAACATCGGGAACCGCATCGCTCCTTACTGGCTGCGATTGGTGCGCAACGGAAATACATTCACCAGCTTCGCCTCTGTGGATGGATCCACCTGGACGGCCATTGGCACCGCGACTGCCAATCCGATGGCCATTGACCTCCGTGCCGGTTTCGCCGTTTGTTCGCATGCATCGGGAACCCTGAATACGACGCGTTTCGATCAAGTGAGCTTCCTGGCCACGCCTGCCTCTACCGGTGCGATTCCACGCTCGGAGTCCCAATTGCGGCTGAGCTGGAACGATGATTCTTCAGGCCAAACCGGTTATACCTTGGAGCGATCTCCAGCGAGCCAGAACCAATGGGCGCTGATTTCCGAATCGATCCCGACAGGTATCTTTGATGACGCCAATCTCGAAGCCTCCAGCAGCTACGACTATCGTGTCACGGCCCAGGGTTCCGGGGGTGCGAGCTCTCTGCCAGCCGCGTTTTCCGGCACCACTCCGGCAGGAGTAGGAGATGGAATTCCAGGCTCCTGGCGGTTGGAATATTTCGGGGATGGGCTTTCCGCCGCAGGAAACGCCGCTGCTAAAGCAGATCCTGATGGGGACGGGATGAACAATGAAATGGAATATTGGTCAGGCACCTCTCCTACCAACTCATCCAGCGTGATGAGACTCACGTCTTTGGGTATGGAAAACGGCAGCTTCTCCATGAGTTTCATCAGCCTGATGGGAAAAACCTATACCTTGGAAAGCTCGATGGATCTCAAAAATGAAGCATGGGCCACGGTTCCTGAGCACTCCGCCATCCCTGGCAACGGCGACCAGATTCAGATCACACTGACGGCTTCCAAGAATAGGGAGTTTTTCCGCATCCGAGTGCCTTAGAACCCACAGAAACGCTCGTTTCGAAGCAGTCTCTAGCAAATTGTCAAATCGCTAGCGACGGCTGCCTGAGAACGGATCATGCGAGGTTCATTTGGGAACTTTAGCCAAGCGCACGTCGTCGATAAAGATCGTGTTGTCGCCTCCCGCCTTGTTGGTGCCGATGAACGATAGCAAATGGCTTTTCGCCGTGGCGGTGAAATTCGCGGTGTGAGGATGCAGGCATCATTGCTCTGCTATGGGGGCGAAAAAGACGACGGTCGTCTGCGGCTGCACGAGGTATGGCATACGAAGTTGCTTTCCTGAGATGAAATCAGTTCCGCCTCTGAAGCCTTCCGGAGCATAGCTCACGGATTTATCCATACTGCTGTTCATACCTATCAAGAAATCCCCGTAGCGGACACTATAGAAATCTGCTGGCGATCCATGGCGACCTATTAGTTTTGGCAGCTTCTGGCCGGCAAACGCATTCACCGGATTGTCCGGTGGCTTTCCGGCGAAGTCCGACTGCACCTCAGGTCCCACGGTATTGAACTCGCCGGTATCCTCGAAACGGATGTCGTCCAGATGGAATTGTACGACACGCTCGAACTTTGGCGAAATCGAGTGTGCGTCCCCGATCCAGTGCAGCCCGCCTTCCGAACGCCGAGCGAATGTCAGGAAATGCTGGTCGCTTCCGTGTTTGATCGAGAGCACCGCATTCTGTTCGTCCGCCCATGCGAAGTCGGGCTGGCCGGGAGTCGTCGGCAGCGGCGGTAGCGGGCCTGCTTTGGCGATGCCTCTCGTGATCTTTTCATAGTCTCCGGGCAGAAACAGTGATGCCTCGCCGAGCTGCCAGCTTTCCAAGAACTGGTGGTCGTCGATGCCTTGTTTTGCCACGCCGAGGATAGATTTGTCAGCGAGGGACGAAATGATGTTGGCGAAGCCGTAATAGCTATGTCCGGGGTGATAGACGTTGCGCGTGCAGATCACTCCTTCGTTGAGCATAGCCCGGTAGCCGCCCTCGTCCACTGACGGGTAAACCATGAAATTGTGGGCACGTTGGATCTGGATCGCCCGGTCGCGGAATCCCACATCTCCGGTGAGACGGTACATTTCATAAACATAGGGATCCATACGACCATAGCAGTTCGCGCAGCACCAGTTCCATTCGCGTGATGTTCCCTTGGTTGTCATCATCATTAAACCGGGAATTTCGGGCTTCTTCTTTACGGGTTTTCCGTCGTCGTCGTTTCCGCGCCACTCTTCCATGCCGCATGCTTCGCGGTAGTAGCGGCGCGCCTGTTCCTCGGGCAGTGCGTCTTTGGATTTCATAGCCACCAACCCACGGTTCGCCCGATAAATGTTGAAAGCGTTGATGATTGCTTGGTTCGTGATCGACTGGCGGTTGAATCGCCCCGCATCCACACTTGCCCGGAGCATGGCAGAGTACTGGTCGCGGCGGGGTTTCACGCCTGCTCCGAGATCGACCTTTTCATCGAGCTGTTTCCCCAATGCGTTTACCATCACCGAAAGCGCGTATCCGGCGGGGCCGAAATTTCCGCCCCACTCGGCTCCTGCGTATTTGTTGTCCGCATTGTATTTGCGGCATTCGGCATCGAGCGCGACAAGCACCTGCATCGCGGCCTCGCGCTTGTGATAGGCCACCGTCCACGAAACCTGGACGGCGTCCGCAAGGGTGACGGCGTCGTTTTGGCTTGGGTCGCTCTTAGTCAGCAATCCGGCGATGTGCTGGTTCTTCTCTTCCTTGAATCTTTTGAAATATTCCTTCGTATCGACTGCCGGACGCTTCGGAGTGAGGCGGACCCCGAAATTCGGGCCAGGGGCTAAGCTATGATTGTGGTGGCC
>JBDTNJ010000428.1:0-10617 GCA_039933825.1 Luteolibacter sp. | reverse complement strand
GTGCATTCTCTCCGCGTGAGCCGTAAAGATGAAGAACTCCGCAAGGAACGTGAAGCAGCATGGGTCGGTGATGCCGTGCTCGCCCTTTTTGCCCGCCAGTTTGTGCTTCGCGAACGGAATGCGATGGATGGTGAGTGGTTTACCCGCCTGACTTCAAATGATTTCCTCAGCGCTTTTGGCAATCCAACCCGCGTGGAAGCATCGATCGGGAAGCTTTTTCTCGAAGGTGGGCTCGATGCCGCAAACGCGTGGATGAACGCCGAGCTGGTGCCGCTATTCCGCAAACAAATCGCGAAACGAGGCTGAATGCCAAAACCGCCGCCGCCGTGGACATTGGAAAGCCTGGTCGATTTTGAGCAGGAAATCGCAACGTCCACCGGCACCCCGACTGCGGTCCGGACGGCGGTGATTTCCGCGACCCGTGGCCTTGAGGGCGCGGCGGCGCGGCGGGTGGGGCTGCGGGTGTGGTTGGCGCAAGTGAGGACAACTGCGACGGGTCGGAAATTTTCCAATGCGCTTTCGATGGTGGGCTTGGTTTTGGTGCTGGTGACTTTTTTGGCCGGGATTTCAGCAGTGTTAGGTTTATTGGATCGCGATAGGGGCGGGATCAATGTGGTGCTGTTTCTGGCAATCCTGATCGGTGGCCAGTGGCTGGTTCTGTTACTGGCGATGCTCGCTTGGCTGATGCGGGGTCGGGCCGCGGAGGGATTCAGCGGGGTGCAGTCGTTGGTCGGGAAGCTGGCCCGGCGCCTTGCCGGAGATCGTGATGACGCGTGGTGGCAGAATCTGATGGAGGGCGGCGGTTCTCCCAGAGCCGCAGTGCTGTGGCGCATCGCGCGGCTGGTGCAAGCAGCGGGGATATTTTTCAACATTGGAATTCTAACTGGATTGGCGGGGCTTGTGCTGGTGAAACACATCGGCTTCTTCTGGGAGACGACGACGGAGCTGGCGATGCACTCGATATTGGAGACGGCGGTAATATTTCTATCGGCACCATGGGGCCTGTGGTGGCCGGGTGCCGTGCCGGATCTTTCGGTGATCGAGGCCACCCGCTGGATTCCTTCGAGACTCCCGGGGATGGCTCCCGGGCCATCCGCGTGGTGGGAATTTTTGTTAATGGCCACAGTCGTTTGGGGGCTGCTGCCGCGGGCGATTCTTTGGCTGCTCGCTTGGCACGCGGGGAGGCGCTCACTGGCAGCGCTGGATTTTCAAGGTCGCAGCCATCGGGCACTCTGGCGGGCGCTTGTCGGGACGGACCGCAATGAGACGGATGAAAAGCCGCTTGATGGTGTGCTGGTGCTCGACGTCGGAGGAAGCGGACTAACGGCTGACGGGTTGCGGCCGTTTCTTCTCCGCCGCTTGAGGGTGCATCCTGCGGCTTGGCATTCGGTGGCGGTGCTCGATTCCGGGGCTGAGGATGAGGCCGCGCTCGCACTTGGGAACGCTCCTGCCGGGGTTGTCTTGTTAGCCGAAGGGTGGGCACTATCACCCAGCCGAATGATCGCTCTGCATGCGAAAATCCGCGCCAGCGCAGGCCCACAAACGCCGATCAAATTTCTCATCGCCAATGTGGATGGTGAACGGCACCCGGCTCCCCCAACGACTCAGGAACAGTATGAGTGGGAACGGTTTGTGGATTCACTGCGCGATCCTGCTGCGGAGATTTTCATTTTTGAAAAAGCTCAACCCGCGTTGTAGAGCTCCGCAAACACCATCGTCCCGCTGGTGGTGTGCAGCGTGCTGACGACGACGACTTCCGCGGTTGTGCCGATTTTTGAAATCGCATGATTGACGACGATCATGGTGCCGTCCGGCAGATATCCGACGGCTTGATGGTCTTCTTTTCCCGTACGCACCAGCGCGATTCGGATTCTCTGGCCGACGGCCACGCTCGGTTTGAGGGCCTCATCGAGCTCGTGAATGTTGAGTACGTCCACGCCTTGGAGTTTGGCGACCTTGGTTAGGTTGTCGTCAGTGGTCATCAGGCGGGCACCGAGCATGCGGGTGGTTTCAATCAGCCGCGTGTTGAGAGATCCCGGCTCTCCGGGGATTCTGGCGTCATGAATGGAGATTTGGACCTCCGAGGTTTTCTGCATGAGCTCAAGGCAATCGAGGCCCCGTTGGCCGCGGGTCCGGGTGCCATTTGTGCCGGAGTCCACCATGGCTTGCAGTTCATCGAGCACGAAGCGTGGGACGATCAATCGGCCGTGAAGAAACCCGGAGTGGAGGATCGAGAGTACGCGCCCGTCCATGATCGCATCGTGATCTAACACGATGGGTTGTCCGGTGGACGCGTCTTGGCGGAAACGCACATAGGGAATAATAAAGGCGAAATCGTCGCGGTTATTGCGCAGTGCCAGCACCGCGCCGAGAAATCCGAGGCTGGCGAACAGTGTGACATCGATTGAAATCCGCAGCGCATTGACAAGCACATCGCCGTTTTCCTGATTTTCAAGTTGGTCGCGAAAAGCCAGTTCCAGCAGTTTGGAAATTTCCACCCGCGTGAGGAGCCAGGCGCAGAATAGACCTACTCCGAGACCGAATGCTGCGGTGGAAAACCCGCGCAAGGTGAAGCCCTTCATCAAGGACTCGATCCAAATGAACAGCGTAGCAACGCCTAGCCCGCCGAGAATTCCGATCGACATCGGGACCTCAAGAGCGGTGCCTTTGGTACTGAGAACGATCGCCACGCCCGCCGCCTCGCAGATGAGCAGATAAACGAGTCTTGCGACATTGACTGACGGAGGAGCTGTCATGTGAGATCTCGTCCGGCCTACTCCTGCTCGTCCGCAGTGGCCTTGATATCCGTCAGGGCGGCAATGAAATCACCAAGAATCTCTGCCGGAACCATGATGGTATCACGATTTCCGCCGACATCTTCGGTGATCTTGACGACCATTCCGCGTGAGTTTTGTTTGAGATCGAGGAAAAAAATCTTTCGATCTGCTAGTATTTTTTCGGTATGCAATAAGTCTGCGTCCACATCAACCTCCGGTGTTTGTTAACTCGTCTGAAAGTTGCGGGGTGAGCCTGAAAGTCAATGGAATTCCTTGACCCCGGCTCGTTCGCGGTGCGCGATAAGGCCGGACGGATGCGCGATTTACTTCCCAATGACCGACCTGCCTTGGTGCTGGCACCGATGCAGGACGTGACCGATCTGCCGTTCATGCGGGTGCTCGCAGGGCGGGGGGTGCCGGATTGGTTTGTCACCGAGTATTTCCGCGTGCACCCGGATTCTTGTTTGAATCGGTATATCCTGCGCTCGATTGTGGAAAATGAGACGGGCCGCCCGGTTTTTGCGCAGATGATCGGTCGTGACCTGGCAAGTCTCGTGCGCACCGCCAAGAACCTGGCGAAGTATCCCATCGCGGGCATCGATTTAAACCTCGGTTGTCCGGCACCGATCGTCTGCCGCAAGGACGCGGGGGGCGGATTATTGCGCAACCCGGAAATGGTGAACGAGCTGCTAGGCACCCTGCGTGAGGCGATTTCCGGGCGTTTCACCGTGAAGACCCGCCTCGGTTACACGACGGCGGATGAGTTTCCGAAGCTGTTGGAGATTTTCCGCAGCCATGCCATCGACGGTCTTACGATTCATGGGCGCACCGTGGTGGAGCGCTATCAGACGCCGGTGCATCCGGATTGTGTGAAAACGGCGGTGGCTGCGATGGGGTGCCCGGTGATTGCGAATGGCAATGTCGTCGATCCGGAAACCGGGCTCCGCTATTTGAAGGAAACGGGCGCTGCCGGACTGATGGTCGGGCGCGGAGCGATCCGCAACCCATGGATATTCTCACAACTGCGCGCAGCCTTTGAAAAATCCGAGTCCCCGGCACCGACCTATCGGGATCTATGGGAATACGTCACCGAGCTTTACGATGAGATCGCCCGTGAAACCGTTAGGCTGGTGCCTGACGCGCATGTGCAGCGAATGAAAAAGACGCTGGCGTATATCAGCCACGGGTTGGAGGGGGATTTTGAATACGACATGCGCCGGGCCAGGACGCCGGAAGAATTCCACGAAATTTGCCGGAGGCATTTGGACTCAGGCGACGTCCTTCCCGCGAAGCCGCCGGTGGGTTCGAAGTTGTTTTGTGGGTTCGAGGCACTCGTGGACTGAAGTGGGGTATCCGGGCGTGAAGCACAATCTGCGGCCTGAAGTGAAGACTTGCCGGGATTGACACGAAACCCGTATTTCGCCAAAAAGGTACAGTCTTTGAGGGTGGAAAAAACTTCCGCCTACCGCCAGCATTGATCTTTTCGTGCCCATAGCAGCCCACCCGGTATTTCATGTCCGTCCATCCGTTTTTCTCATTGTTTGATGATCCCGGCAGGTGGCAGGTATTCGCATCCGGCCAAGCAAAAGGAGAGCTGTCACGGATTACGACTGCGGATGGGACACCCGGGCTTCGGCTCGACTACGACTTCCATGGCGGCGGCGGCTTCATTGTGATCCGGCGAGTATGGTCCTTCAAACTGCCGCAAACCTTTGAAATTAGCTTCAAATTGCGCGGCGAAGGACCGCCGAATCATTTCGAGTTCAAGGTGGCGGACCCGGGAGGAGCCAACGTCTGGCGACATTTGCGTCAGAATTTCCAGATGCCAGACGCGTGGACTGACAGCAGCTTCAGCGAGCGCGACTTACCCTTTGCCTGGGGACCGGCTGGCGGAGGCGCGCCTTCCGAAGTGGGGGCCATTGAGTTTGTCATCGCGGCGGGTCCCGGTGGAAATGGCGTGATGGAGCTCGCCTCACCTTCGCTGGTGGACCAGACGCTGCACAAACCCCATGCAATCCATGCCTCCAGCGACCAACCGGGCTTTTCCCCGGAATCGGTATTTGATGGGAACTCCCACACCGGATGGCGCGCGGCGCCTGACGACCCAAAGCCCTGGTGGTCAGTGGATTTCGGACGCACCGTGCGTTTCGGCGGATTGGTGATCGATTGGCCCGAGCCGCTGCCGCCGCGTGCCTATGATTTGGAAAGTTCAGCTGATGGGAAATCCTGGTCACCCCTCTATCAGGCGGCGTCCGCCTTGGGGCCGAAGAGTTACATCCCCGCACCCGGTGGTGAAGCAAGGTATCTCCGGATCAATTTTGCTAGGTCAGCCTGCGCGGCGATGGAGTCGGTTGCACTCCGGCCGGATGCATTTTCCCGGACTCCGAATGAATTTATCCACAGCGTTGCAAAGGAAGTGCCGAGAGGATGGGTTCCGCGCTACTGGCATCGCGAGCAATCCTACTGGACGCCCGTTGGAAGCCCTGAGGGGAAACGCCGCGCCTTGATCAATGAGGAAGGCATGGTGGAATCGGACGAAGCCGGATTTTCGTTCGAGCCGTTCATTCTGGCGGATGGCCGGTTTCTCACTTGGGCGGATGTGAAAACCTCGCTCGTGATGCCGAAGGGTGGCGCCCCGCTAGCATCGGTCGTGTGGAATTTTGGTGGGAGGAGCTTGGAAATTCTGCCGTGGGTTGATGGCAAGGGTGATGATCTAACGCTCAATGTCACCTATCGTCTAAAATGCCGGAAAGAAGCACGCGACACACGTCTCGTCGTCGCCGTGCGCCCGTTCCAAGTGAATCCGCCGTGGCAGGCTTTCCGCAATCTGGGTGGTATCAGTCCGATCCACCGGATCACGTGCGAAACCAACAGTTTGATAGTGGAGGATCGCAAGGTTCTCTGCACTCCCGCTCCAGCAAGTATGGGAGCGGCCTCGTTTGAAGAAGGAGGAGTTGCCGAGTATCTATCAGTAGGCGTGGTCCCGCCGAGAAAACAGGTCAGCGATGATTCCGGCCACCTTGCTGCGGCGATGGTTTGGGATTTGCCTGCGGGAACATCAGTCATCGAAGTCACGGTTTCCTATCCTTATTTTGCAAAAACCAAAAAGCCTGCGAAAAACGGCAGAGCCAACGTACTCGCACGATGGAGAAAGACCCTCGGCAAAGTCATCTGGCAGGTGCCGGCTTGTGCCGCACCTGCGATGGATTGTTTTCGCACCGCTGCCGGCCACATCCTCATCAACCGCGATGGACCGGCGATCCAGCCAGGGCCACGCCGCTATACCCGCTCATGGGTTCGGGACTGCGTGATCATGGGGGCGGCACTCGCCAAAGCGGGGCTTCCTAACGCCCTTAAGGAATTTCTCACATGGTATGCACAGTTCCAGCGTGAGGATGGATTCATCCCATGCGTGGTGGATCGTGACGGGGTGGATTGGTTGGTGGAGCATGATAGTCACGGTCAATTTCTTTGGGGAGTTCGTGAGGTTTTACGGGATGGTGGTGATCACAAGTTCCTTAAAAACATGTGGCCCCATGTGCGGAAGGCTGCGGATTATCTGATCGCCCTGAGAGCGCAACGGATGACCGACTATTACAGAACCGGTGAACATGCGGCCTGCTTCGGTTTATTGCCAGAATCCGCCAGCCACGAGGGCTACCTCGCCCATCCGGTGCATTCCTACTGGGACGACTTCTGGGGCGTGCGCGGTTTGGAAGCGGCTGCCGATCTGGCGACCGCGATGAACTTCCCGGAAGATGCCATTCGCTGGAAATCTGAAGCGGAACATTTTCAAAGCGATCTCCTCAAGTCGATTGACAAAGTCATTGCCGACAAGGGACTCGCCTACATTCCCGGATCGGTTGAGTGGGCGGACTTCGATCCCACAGCGACCTCCAATGCCATCGCCATGCTCGACTTCGCCGGTGTGCTGCCAGCTGAAGCACTGGATGCGATGCTCGAAACCTATCTCGACGGCTTCCGTCGCAAGCACCGTGGCGAGATGCAGTGGAACAACTACACTGCCTACGAAATCCGCATCATTGGCGCATTCGTGCGCCTCGGAAAACGCGACGAGGCGAATGAATTGTTGAATTTTTTCCTATCAGATCGAAGGCCGCTCGAATGGAACCAGTGGCCGGAAATCACCTGGCGTGACCCTCGCTCGCCGGGCCATCTCGGCGATGTGCCGCACACCTGGATCGCTGCGGAATACCTGCTGGCGGTGGCATCGATGGTCGCTTGCGAACGCGAGGCCACCTCGTCGTTGGTGCTCGCCACCGGCATGCCGTGGGAGTGGATTTCCAGCGAGAATGGATTCGCTGTGAAAAATCTTCCGACCCGCTACGGCCCTCTCGACTTCAAGATTCGTGCCGACGGAACATCCACGATTCATGTAGAGGTCGGAGGCTCCCTCACGATGCCGCCGGGCGGGCTTACCATCGCGCCACCACTGCCTGCCAGCAGGCGCATCGTGCTGGCCACAGAAGCCCGTGGAAGTGCGGCTCCTGTCACGCCCTCGGGTGAGGCGATCACCGTTGGAATGATTCCGTTTCAGGCGGTTCTCTATCTGGGAGATCGTTCGTAGCGTTGACATCAAGGTTGGGGTCCTGCCATCAAAGAATTGGACAAGCTGAATTCAATGGCGAACATACGCCCGAACGATTTTTTGTCCGAAAATCCAACCCGCACAGACCTTCCCCACATGCACCCATTTCTCACACCCGAATTCCACGTCCGCTGGTCCACCTTGGTTCCTGAAGCCGTTGCGCCGGATATCCGCCATGCGCTTGATCAGGCGAAACAAAACATCGAAGCCATTTGCGACCAGAATCCTGCCACGGCGAGATACGAAAGCACTTTCCTCGCCCTCGAAAAAGCCACCGACGAATTGGGTCGCGGTTGGGGACGCTTGAACCATCTCGACTCGGTGTGCGACTCGCCAGCGCAGCGTGAAGCACTCAACCAGATGTTGCCGGATGTCACTGATTTCTATTCGTCGATCGCCCTCAACTCCCGTCTTTGGGCGGTGATCAAAGCAGTCGGTGAGAGTCCGGAAATCGCCGGGCTTGATCTCGTCAGCAAGCGTTTCGTCGAGGAAACGCTCGCGGATTTCAGAAACTCGGGTGCGGATCTCCCAGACGATAAAAAGCAACGTGTGGCTGCCATCGAGGCGGACCTATCAAAACTCACCAAGGAATACTCCGAGCACGTTCTCGACTCGACCAACGCATGGGAACTCCTCATCACCGATGAGGCAAAGCTCGCCGGCCTACCCGATTCCGCCAAGGCGGGTGCCGCGGCAAACGCCCGCGCGAAGGGTCATGACGCTCCCGCATGGCGCTTCACCCTGCAATTCCCCTCCATGTTTCCGATCATGCAACACCTGCATGACGACGGGATCCGACATCAGGTTTGGCAAGCTTCTTCCCAAGTCGGAGCCACTGGAGAATATGATAACACCTCGCTTGTCTGGCGGATTCTCGAGCTTCGTCATGAAAAAGCCAACATCCTCGGTCATGAACATTTTGCTGACCTAACTCTTCTCCGGCGGATGGCGAAGGATGGGAAGTCGGCGTTGAAATTCATCGAAGACCTCCACGCCCGCATTCAGCCGGCCTTCCTTGCGGAACACAAACAGCTCGCCCAATACAAGGCTGCCAAGTCGGGACAACCGGTCAGCGCGCTGGAGCCTTGGGAAGTCGCCTATTGGGCGGAAAAGCAACGGCACGAAAACTATGATTTCGATGAGGAAGCGCTGCGTCCGTATTTCCCGGTCGATGGGGTGATGGCTGGCATGTTTGAAATCGCCTCGCGCCTTTTCGGCATCACCATCCGACGGTTGGAAACCGTTTTTTCCGAGCCCGATTCTTCTCTATCAACCCTCAACCCACAACCATCGACTCTAGTAGAAACCTGGCATCCCGAGTGCGCGTTTTACGAAATCCACGACTCGAAAACCACCGCGCATCTGGGCTCGTTTTATGCCGACTGGCATCCGCGCGAATCTAAACGCGGCGGTGCCTGGATGAATTCGCTGCATACCGGCGGGCTAGGCGAGCCACATCTCGGCCTGATCATTGGCAACATGAGTCCGCCGGTGGACGGCAAGCCCGCGTTGCTAACACACCGCGAGGTGGAGACGATTTTCCACGAGTTCGGCCACCTGCTCCACGGCTTGCTCAGCGAGGTTTCGGTCAAGTCGCTCGCGGGGACGAATGTTCCTTGGGATTTTGTCGAACTGCCCTCGCAGATCATGGAGAACTTTTGTTGGGATCGGGCGTCGCTCGATCTCTTCGCCCGCCATTTCGAGACCGACGAGCCGATTCCCGAACACCTTTTCGCGAAAATGATCGCCGCGAAAAACTATCTAAGTGCCTCCGGTTTCATGCGCCAGCTCGCGTTTTCAAAGCTCGACTTGGAACTCCATATCCATTTGTCCGATTTCGTCGGCAAGGACCTTGATGCCGTTGATCGAGAAGTGTTAGTATCCTATCTGGCTCCTCTCAAAACACCTTCTCCCTCCATGATGCGGCGTTTCGGCCATCTGTTTAGCAGTAGTACCGGCTACGCAGCCGGATACTACTCCTACAAGTGGGCCGAGGTGCTAGATGCGGATGCCTTCACCCGTTTCCAAAACGAGGGCGTGCTCAATTCCGAAACCGGGCGCGCCTTCCGCGAACACATTCTCAGCAAAGGCAACTCTGTGCCGCCGGATGAACTCTACCGCCGCTTTATGGGCCGCGATCCCCAGCAGGAACCTCTCCTGATTCGTGCCGGCCTCGCGGAACCGGCTCTGGCATGACGCTGCCTTCATCACCTGTGGCGGGACGATCCCCCCGATTTTACCGGGCGTTTACAGACGCCTCACCGCTGCCGTGATAGAACAGGGCTGTTATGAAAACTACAACCCTATTTTACAGCCTGCCATTCATCGTTTCCGCCCTCGCGACGGAGCTGCCGAATCCTGAAATCAACTATCCAGGCTTCGTTGCCTTGAGTGAAAAACTCGATCCTGTCCGCGAGGCGCACCGCATTAGCGAAGAAAAATTTATCGCGATGGCCGCCGAGCCCAGCACCGTGATTCTCGATGCACGCAGCAAGGACAAGTATGAGAATATCCACATCAAGGGTGCCATCCACCTTGCGTTCACCGACTTCACCGAAGAGGCGCTGAAAAAGGCCATCCCTGACAAGACCACCCACATCCTCATCTACTGTAACAACAACTTTAAAAACGAACCGGTCAATTTCGCCTCAAAAAGCGTCAATGTCGCCCTGAATATCCAGACTTTCATCAACCTCCACGCATACGGCTATGAAAACGTATTCGAGCTTGCGCCGTTGCTGGACGTAAAAACCACGAAGATCCCATTCGAAGGCCACTCCGTGAAGTAGCTTGTGACTCGCCTTTACGAAATCACCACCTATTCTTCACACCGTGTCAGACATCACCATCCTCGTCATCGAAGATGATCCCGCCATCCGCCGGGGGCTCGTCGATGTCCTGGAATACGCCGGCTACCGGACTCTCGAAGCGGCGGACGGCCACACCGGCATGGAACTTGCGCTCAAGTCGAACTACCGCTTGCTTCTGTTGGATCTCGTCATGCCCGGACCATCAGGTTTTGAAATCCTCCAGGCTCTGAAAAAGAAACGCCCCGGCCAGGCCGTCATCATCCTATCCGCCCGTGGCGAGGAAAATGACCGCGTCAGAGGCCTCACCACGGGTGCCGACGATTATGTCGTGAAACCCTTCAGTATGAAGGAACTCCTTGCCCGTGTGGATGCCGTGCTCCGCCGCACCTGCGAGCGGAGCGCTCCTGCCGACCAACGTCCG